>JAGXSC010000008.1 GCA_018334075.1 Actinomycetota bacterium | reverse complement strand
TCGCGAGCCATGAACCCGCGAACAGGGGCGTGATCAAGAGTGTGGCGGTGCGCCTTGTCGTAATCCTTGCGGGTCACAAGGCCAACTATCCGGGAGTCCGCCACAACTGGCAATCCACCGTGCCCCCAGCGCATCATGAGCGCTCCGGCCGCTCTCATCGATTCGTCCGGGCCGATAACCCTTACCGGCGAAGACATGATGTCCGATGCCCTAAGCGGCGGTCTGACCTCAGCTTCCAATGCCTGGCGAATATCGCTTAGCAGCGAATCAAGAGAGTCCCCGCGAAAAGCGGCTGAGGCGGCCTGCGGATGCCCTCCTCCCCCGATTCGAGCCATGACAGCCCCGACATCAATCTCCGGCATCCTGGAGCGCGCGACGACCTGGGTTCTCTCGGGCATTTCAATGATCGCTATCGCGACGCGGTGACCCATGTCCTCGGTGATATAGTGCGTAAGCACGCTCGCGCTGTCGACGTATCTGTCTGTGCTTGCCCAGCTAACGACGATCGACTGGCCATTGATCTGCCAGACCTGAAGTGATGCGATGAGCATGTCGAGTAACTCACGCTGCGAAGCGTCGAGTGTGCGGGAGAGAAACTGATTTACAACCTCAAGATCGGCGCCTGCCTCCATCAAAAACGTGGCAGCCTGCGCATCATACGCTGTCGCTCCGGGGTACGTCAGGGATCCTGTGTCCTCATGAATACCGAGAAGCAACAGGCTCGCCTCCAGTGGCGTGAGTTGAATTCCGCGTGTGTGTATCTCGTGCACCAGGATAGATGTCGTCGCGCCGACCTGCATCGAGCGATCATCTGTAACCGCAAGATCGCCTTGAGCTGGTGGATGGTGATCATAGATGATGATCTCGACGTCGGCGCGTCTGGCGACCTCACTGAGCTCACCGATCCTACCAGGATCGCGAGTATCCACAATGATCATCCGCGTAATCGCGTCTAAATCGAGCCCTTTCAAGTCGACAAGGTCCAGGAAATCCTGGTGCAGATTGTGAAAAGCGCGCACGTTCGGGTTTTGCGTACCCAGATAAACCCCTTTGGCGCCGGGAAACAGCTTCGTCGCGGCTACCATGGCGGCGTAAGCATCAAAATCAGGATTTGCGTGTCCGACTACGATCTGCACATCTGGCCCAAGGTGGCTAATCGACAGGAATAAGGATCGGTCCTGGCAATACCGGCTCTTCACTGATCATAACCGCAGAGAGAAATCTTTGCTCCGCCGAGACAAAAAGTTGCTCGTCAGAGGTGAAAAGTGTCGCGATTGTCTCACCAACACTCACATGGTCCCCTTTTCGTTTATGAAGCCTGATACCCGCTCCAGGATCTATCAAATCATCGGTCCTGACTCGGCCTGCCCCCAGAATCATCGCCGCTCGCCCTACACTTTCAGCATCGAAGGCAGATATATACCCTGTCTGGGTAGCCGCAACTGACCTCGCATATGCTGCCTGCGGCAACAGCTCGGGACGCCTTGCGACATCCGGATTTCCACCCTGGCACTCTATCCACTGAGCAAACTTGTCAAGCGCCCGGCCTGAAGCAAGTGCGTCTTCCAGGAGAGCTCGCGCCTCATCTTGATCGCTTGCGACCTCACCTAAGGTCATCATAATGGCCCCCAGCGACATGACAACCTCATGAAGCTCACGTGATCCTCTGCCGCTAAGCATCTCGATGGCTTCGTGAACCTCGAGTGAGTTTCCGATGGAGGTACCGAGCGGCTGATCCATATCGGTCAGCACGCACACCACCTTCTTGCCCAAAGCGCCACCGACTCGTTTTAGCTCCTGTGCCAGCGTCAAGGCTTCCTGCTCGGATTTCATAAAAGCGCCGGAGCCGACCTTCACGTCCAGTACGATGGCGTCCGCGCCACCGGCGATCTTTTTCGAGATAATGCTCGCGACGATCAAAGGCACGCTTGGCACAGTGGCGGTCACATCGCGAAGGGCGTATATGAGCTTGTCGGCAGGATCAATCTTCGGGCTTTGAGCGATCACCGCAATTCCGATATTTCGCACCTGCTCGATAAACTCACCCGGCGCAAGCTCGACCCGAAACCCTGGAATTGCCTCGAGTTTGTCGAGGGTTCCACCAGTATGACCCAAGCCGCGGCCAGACATCTTGGCGACAGGCACCCCGCTCGCAGCGACTAGCGGGGCTACTATGAGTGTCGTCGTATCGGCCACCCCGCCTGTTGAATGTTTGTCGACTTTGACTCCCTCAATCGACGTCAAATCCAAAATCTCTCCGGAGCGAACCATCGCGTCTGTAATCCAGACGGTTTCATCTGCGGAAAGGCCATTGATATAGGCCGCCATCAACCATGCAGCCATCTGGTAGTCGGGCATCTCCCCTCTGGCGAACCCGAGAATGATGCGGTCGATCTCTTCCGGGGTATGCGAGCGGCCGTCTCGTTTGACCTCGATTAGCTCTTCGAATGTCTTCATGCGGATCTCATCTCACTCAGAAACGAAGCACCCCATGTACGTTTCTCGGCGATGCCATAGAAGTCAAGAATGGTAGCTCCGATGTCGGCGAAGGTCGACCTGACACCCAGCGAGACTCCCCTATCCAGACCCTTGATATAGCCGATGAGCGGAGTATGCTCCCTTGAATGATCGGTGGAAGGAGTCGTAGGATCGCATCCGTGATCGGCGGTGATGATGAGCAGATCGCCCATATTCATGGCGTCTAACAACTCCGGCATCCGGGCATCAACGTCATGAAGTCCTCGGGCAAACCCCTCAGCATCGTTGCGATGACCCCAGATCATGTCGAAATCAACAAGATTGGCGAACACAAATCCCGAATCATCGGAGGCAACCCTGTCGACAAGCCTTGAAAACCCGTCCATGTTGTCCGTTGTATGGGGCGACTCACAGACACCCTGCCATGCAAAGATTTCACCGATCTTTCCGATGCCGTAGGTGACTACACCGTTCTCGGCCAAGGTGTCCAAGACCGTTCTCTCGAATGGAGGTATCGCAAAATCACGACGCCGGTGAGTGCGAACGTATCTCCCGTCACTATCGGGTCCAATAAAAGGCCTCGCGATCACGCGTCCGACAGCGTGCTCGCCGACACACACCTTCTCGCGAGCTATGGAACACACATCGTAAAGACGCGAAATATCGATGACCTGCTCATGTGCGGCGATCTGAAACACGGAATCGGCGCTTGTGTACACAATGGGAAAACCTGTCTTTTCGTGTTCCTCGCCGAGTTCTTGGATGATCTCCGTGCCACTTGCGGGGTAGTTGCCAAGCCAGCCAAGGCCTGTGTAGCGTGTAAACGCTTCGAGAACATCGGCGGGAAAACCTTGCGGGTATGTGGGAAATGGCCGAGGAATCACTAAGCCCATCATCTCCCAGTGTCCGGTGGTCGTGTCTTTTCCGGCACTCGCCTCTCTGTTTCGGCCCCAGGAAGCGATCGGCTCGGCTGTCGGTGGAACTCCCGGGATCGACAAAATGTTGCCTAGCCCCATCTTTTGCAGGTTCGGGGTATCGAGCCCTCCGACAGCGTTAGCAACGTTGGCAAGAGTGTTAGAACCGCTGTCGCCATACTCCGCAGCGTCCGGAAGAGCGCCAGCTCCTACGCCATCGAGAACGAGAAGTATCGCACGACCCCCTGAGTAGCCCCTCACTCAAACACCACCCGATCAACCTCATCCAGGGAGGTCACCCCGTCTACGACCTTGTTCAGGCCATCTCTTCGCAGCGGAATCATGCCGGCAGCGAGCGACAGATCCCTGAGGCGCTCGGCTGGAGCTCTATCCAAAAACGCAACGACCATTTCATCGTGCATCTCCATAACCTCAAAGATTCCAAGGCGCCCCTTGTAACCGGAGTCACCACACTTCTCGCAACCTCCTGGACCAAAGAGCACCACAGATGCGGCCTCTTCCGGCAAGAAACCCGCGGCCAGCAGCCTGGATTTCGGGACCTTTAGTGGGATCTTGCACTCTTGACACAACGCTCTTACGAGCCGTTGCGCGACTACGCCCGCGATAGCTGAGGACGTAATGTAGGGTGCCACTCCCATGTCAGTTAGCCTTGTAAGGGCTGACGGAGCATTGTTCGTGTGGATCGAGGTCAGAACCAGGTGACCCGTCAGGGCAGAGCGAATCGCTATCTCGGCGGTTTCCGGGTCGCGAACCTCGCCAACCATTACGACATCGGGGTCCGATCGCAATATCGTCCGAAGTCCTGCCGAGAACGTAAGGCCGATGCGAGCGTTCACCGCCATCTGGGTAACTCCCGCGAGTTGATATTCGACCGGATCCTCAATCGTAATGATCTTACGGGCAGGATCGTTGATCTCGTGCAATATAGCGTAGAGGGTTGTCGATTTTCCCGATCCGGTAGGCCCGGATACAAGCACTGCGCCGTACGACTTCTTGATCAGCCGATAGAGAGCTTCCTCGTGCGACTTGCACAGGCCAAGATCATCAATGGAGTGAAAGGATAGCTCAGAGTTGAGTATCCGAAGCGTTATCGCCTCGCCGTGCGGCGTAGGAAGACTTGCCACCCTGATGTCCACCGGGCGATCATCAACTCTGACGGATATTCTCCCATCTTGCGGGCGCCTTCTCTCGGCGATATCCATCTCGGACATGATCTTCAATCTGCTGATCGCGCCCGCTTTAACGCTAGCGGGCAACTCCATCACCTTTCTCAAGACCCCGTCCACGCGATAGCGGATGGTCATCGATTTCTCGCCGGGCTCAAAGTGAATATCGCTGGCCCCATCATTTACGGCCTCGCGAACCAGCTGGTTGACGAGCCGAACGATAGGAACGTCCTCGGCTATCTGAAGATCAAACTGTGTTTCGTCTACATCCTGAGCATTGTCAACTATGTCTTGAAGCGCATCGGCAGAGACGATATATCTATCGATGGCATGCCTTATCTGTGTAGGCGCTGTGACCACGGGGCGAACGTGATAGCCCGTTCGGAGCTCGACGTCATCGATCGATTCAATATCTAAGGGGTTGGCCATGGCAAGCGTCAGTTCCCCGTCACTAAGAGCAATGGGGATGATCCGGTTCCGCTTGGCCATTCGCTCCGGTATCAGCTGTGCGACCGCCCTGTCCACCGGGTAAGTGAGCAGCGAAACGTGCTCCAATCCCTTTTGGCTCGCCAGAGCGCTCGCGATCATATCTTCACTCAGCACCAATTGGCGAACGAATATCTCGCCGAGCTTGCCCCCCTCGCGCGCCTGAACTGCCAGTGCGTCTGCCAGCTGCTCAGGAGTTACCATCCCTTCAGCGATCAACAGGTCGCCAATACGCTCACGCTTGTAATCCACTGATTCCTCCAAGCGACGTAGAGTTCATATTGCCAAATGCCCTGTATATCTACAAGCGATTGCGCAAAGCACTAACTAACCACTCAACTAGCATAAATATACCTGCAGTCAGGGCGGCATTAGCATCGAATACGCCGCCGAAAGGTGTCTTGACCAGGTTGATGCCGAGTGGAATCGTGATTATCGATCCGAGTTCAACAACAGTCTGTCCGATTGGATGAGCGGATAGTGCCCCAAAAAAGCGAACGGTTGTCACCACAACCATCGCAGCTGCCAATATCACAAAAAGATTTACAACTAGAGTAAGAAGCGTGGTGAGCGGATTCGCGCGCATGGGTATCTCCAAGACCGGGGCCAGTAGCTACATAATTATGCAGGTGAACCCGCGGAGATTCCAGCGAGATAAAACGCACCGGTGCTGATCAGCGCAAACTATCAGAAAGTATCCGCGCGATCATCTTTTCAGCGACCAGGGCCGCTTCTGGCGGATGTCCAACGATAGCCTGACGCGCTTGCCAAATCCGATCTTCTCGAGAATCAGGTAACTTCAGGAGTTCATTGCAAACTTTACCGAGAAAACCAGGGCATACCGGTGCACCCGCTGAATACTCCCGTGCCGGAAGGTCATAAGGGCTTGCCATCTGAAGATACTCTATGGCTTTTTGTGCTTGCTCGCTTGAGATGATCATGCAAGGTCTATCGTCACAAACTGACTCAGACTTTATCGTATAAACGAAAAATGATCGACGAATTAGGCACGCCATCATGCGGAAAATTAAGGGAGCCCCAAGGCCGGCACCTTGAGGCTCAGGGGTAAGGGGGTTGCGCTCTCGCGCAACACACTGACATTCTAGTAGCTTGACCGGGAAAAAGCAACAAAACGTCTCGGCGCATTCCCGAACAGAGCCGCTGAAGCTGCTAGTGCCTACTCAATCGCTCGCAGCACCTCGGCGCGAGCAGCATGACGCTGCCTGCCCTCTGCTACTCGAAGTGCGACGCGTCCGGGACGGCTTCGGCAGCCTTCGCGAACAGCCGGAAGTCGATGTGGCAGTACCCGCCGGGATTCTTGTCGAGGTAGTCCTGGTGGTACTCCTCGGCCGAGGTGTAGGCGCCCAGTAGCTCGACCTCAACGACGACAGGCTCCGCGTACTGTTCCTGGAGCTTCGCGACCGAGCGCTTGATGAGCGGAAGGTCGGCGGGGTCGCTGTAGTAGATGCCGGTGCGGTACTGCGTGCCGACATCGTTGCCCTGCCGGTTGAGCGAGGTCGGGTCGATGGCCTCGAAGAAGATCTTGAGCAGGAACGGCAGAGGCGCGACGGACTGGTCATAGTCGACGCGCACGGTCTCCGCATATCCGGTCCGGCCGGTGACGACGTCACTGTACGTGGGCGAGTCGGTCGTGCCGTTGGCGTACCCGGCCTCTGTCGAGCTCACGCCACGCACTGAAGCCATGAGCTTCTCGACACCCCAGAAGCACCCTCCGGCAAGATAGATCGTGGCCATGTCGTCTCCTTCAGTGATGGCGGGCGAAGGCGGCGTTATCGTCCTCAGGCTCCCGGCACCGCGCCGACCTTCACGAACGTACCCTCGCGATACTCGGCGAACGCGGTGCGAAGCTCCTCGTCGGTGTTCATGACGATCGGGCCGCGCCATGCGATGGGCTCACGCAGCGGACGACCGGAGATCAGCAGGAAGTGCGCGGTTTCGTCGCCGAGTGCGCGGATGCGTACATGGTCCCCCTCGGCAAAGAGCACGACTGTCGTGTTGCCCGCCTCGACCCCGGGTGCGAACTCGGCGGCGCCGCCGTGCACGTACGCGAACGCGGTGTGGTCGGGCGCGATCGGATGGACGAACTCGGCACCTGCGGGCAGTGCGACATCGAGGTACTCGGGGTCGATGACGACGTCGTCGGCCGGACCGCGGACGCCGTCGACCTCGCCGGCTATCACGCGCACGTGAGCGCCGGACGCTGTTGTGACGAGCGGCGAATCATCAGCAGAAAGCGAGCGGTAGCGCGGGTCCATCATCTTGTCGGCTGCGGGCAAGTTCGCCCAGAGCTGGAAGCCGCCCATGCGCCCCTCGGCATCGCCTTCTGGCATCTCCTGGTGTATGATGCCGCTGCCCGCCGTCATCCACTGCACGTCGCCGGCACCGATCACGCCCGCGTTGCCGAGACTGTCGGCGTGCGCGACATCGCCGCGCAGTATATACGTGATCGTCTCGATACCCCGGTGCGGGTGCCAGGGAAAACCGGCGCGGTAGTGGTCCGGGTCGTCTCCGCGGAAGTCATCGAGCATCAGAAACGGGTCGAAGAGGCGCTCTGCGCCGAACCCGAAAGCGCGCTTGAGCCGCACGCCGGCTCCCTCAAGCGTGGGTTTCGCGACGAGCGTTGTGGCGACCAGACGGCGTGTATCCATGGCGATCCCTGCCTTCCCGAGGACCGGATCTACTCCCGGTGGGTTTATCCCCCCCCGCAAGCCCCGTGCCGCGTTCAAGCTGAGAAGCGCGTGCGCTCATCGCTATCCTGGAGGTCGCCTATCCGACGAGATCCCGAACGCTCTGCGCAGCGCTGGGCGAAACACGATCAAGCGCTGCGACGGACTTCGCCACCCGATTGACCCACGCCTTTCCCCGAGCAATGAGTGCCTCCCAAGCAAGCACAAGATCCCCCGGCCGGTCCTCATGCAGCACCTCGAGTATCTGCGCCGCCTGCAAGAGGTCCTTCTCCCGCTTCGACTGCATCGCAGCCGGACGCTCTCCTGCGATAATCAACTTGTGGAGAGCAAACCGCGCCGCATCGGGCACGTTCACTGCCACCACCCCGCCATCGACTACCGCCGCTTTCACGGGCTTCTCGATAAGGTAGTCCAGGAACCTCAGGGGCTGCGCCACAGCGGCGAACCTGGGCAACTCCACCGGACGCGATCGGGCCCTCGCGGATGGCGTCAGAAGGTCTACCCGCAGGCTCTGCCCCCGCACTTTGAGCGAGGTGGACGGGTTCTTAGGGTCGAGACGGGGGACTGGCAGGAATCCCATCTCCAAGCTTTCAAGCGCTGAAGGGAGGTCGGCTCTAGCGCCCGGAACCGCAACATCAAGCCCGGGGTCAGCCGCGATATCGACATCTTGTGTCCGCAGAGAAGTGGTCCAGCGGACTCCGAGGAGATTCCCAAGCACAATGAACGCATGCGTTCCAACCAGGACTCCGCCAGCATGGAACACACCCGCGTCCGCAAGCGCGCGAAGCACACGGGCCGATGGCGCATCGGTGACCATGGCGCCGCCCACACGCAGCAGGGCCGCCAGCCGCTCCATGGATCGTTGGTCGCCGGCGACATTCGCTCTACCCTTGGCGAACCGATCGGCCAGCTCGGCGAGTGAAGCGTCCCGCTTACCCAGATAGGTTTGGCTCTTAGCTGCGCCGGGCCCCACCTGCTGGAAGTAGTAGTACTCCTGGCCCTTCACCGTTTTGGTCACGAAAGAACCCGGGGTATACCCGATGGTGCGCGAAGCCTCGTATGCGGCGATCTGCTCAAGCAGCTCGGCATATATCGTCTGGACTTCAAGCGGCTGTCGCTCCACGAGCCCACCTCCCTAGTGTTATACGCACAATACATCGTGACTGCGTATAACACAAGCCGGAGCACTCCCGAACAGAGATAAAGATATCGTTATCCGCCGATGCCGAAGAAACGCACTAGCGGGCTCAGCCCAGTAAACAAGGGCACGACTCCTATGATCACCAGTACGCCTGCGCCTACAACGGAAGCGACGCCTGGAAGCGCCCTGTAACGAACGCCTGTATCGGTCAGCGCCTCCGTAGGCGATGTGGGGGTATCCGGTACGCGAGTATCAGATGGCTGGTCGAAGTAGGCAGTCCGGATCACTGCACCATAGTATGCGAAAGAGATGACCGAGCCGAGGACTCCCGCGACGGTGAGGAATATGAAGCCTTCGGCAGCGGCAAGTCCAAACACCGACAGCTTGCCCCAAAAGCCGGCAAAAAGCGGGATTCCTGTAAGCGAGAGCATGGAGACGGCTAAAGAGGCGGCAAGCCATGGTCGGCTAGCCGCAAGACCCGACATTCCCCGGATGGAGCCGTCCCACGATGAGTGCCCAGCCCGCAGTGCGCTGGCAACAGCAAACGCGGTAGAGGCAGCGAGACCGTAAACGGTCATTAGAAGCATCGCGCCAGGATAAGTGATAAGCCCTACCGCAAGGGCGATTAGTGCGTACCCCGCCTGGGCCACAGCGGAATACCCCAACATCCTTCCAAAGTCACTCTGCCGTAACGCGCCAAGATTCCCGAAAATTATCGAAGCGATCGCTAACACCGAGAAAAGAAGTGTCGGTTGTAAGGGAGCAGCCTGAGAGCCCTCGAGGGGTCTCATCAATACCTCGGCTATGAGAAACATCGCCGAGAGGGCTCCTATTTTGGGTACAGCGACTATCAGCGAAGCTCCGGCGGGATGGGCTCCTTGATAGACATCGGGGGCCCATGAGTGAAAGGGAAACGCGCCGAGCTTGAACGAGAGCGCAACGACGAAAAGTAATGTAGCCGCAGCTGCTACAGCGGCCGAACCGGCGATTCCCTCTCGAGCCATGACAAGATCGAGCGAGCCCTCAACCGTCGCAGAGACGACCGCGAGTCCTAGCACGAACATCCCGGTGACTACCGCTCCCTGAACGATGTACTTCAAGGTGGCCTCTCTTGAGGCCGCTGTCCGCACCGAAGCCACAATGCCATAACCCGCAAACGCCGCCATCTCAAGCATGATCAACATGAACAGCAGATCGACCGAGGAGACAAGAGCAACGCTGCTGGAGGCTAGCACTGCCGCCAAAGACGCCACTCCGCCGCCGCTTGGATGGTCGACGAGATAATCCAATCCGGCAAAAACAGCGAAACCGGTCAAGAGATACACAGCGGCCCATACTCCGAAAAAGCCTCGATCGACGATGAACAGGTCAAAGGGAACCCCTGGGGCGGAAATGCCGGCAAGATATATACTCAAGCCCGCCGATAAAACAAGGCCGGCGAGCACCACAAGTACGGCTGCTACCCGCTTAGACCAGGCGTCGAAAAAAATCGCCAACGCCGCGCTTGCAACTCCGATTAGCAGGGGTGATATCGGAAGCCAGAGTTCGGGATTCACGGAACCAGCCCCCTTTCAAGCATATCGATTAGCGCTCGAATCGGAGAGGCCGCCGCATCTGTGACCAGACGTGGCCATATCCCGAGAAGCAAAATCGGCGTGATGAGCACAAGCGCGCCGAGAGCTCCGCGCTTATCGAGATCGGCAACGCGGGCTGAAACCCCGGCCACCGGGCCGTGAACACACGCTCGTACAGCCTTGAGGCTGTAAGCGGCGGCCATAATGAGACCGAATCCGATCGGAATTACCCACCAGGACCATACGGCAAAGCCCTCGAGTAACGTCAGGAGCTCACCGGGAAACCCGGAGAGTCCGGGCAAGCCGAGGCTGGCAAGTGCGGCAAACGTGAACGCCGTCGACCACAAAGGCGCAACCTCTCCCAACCCCCCAAAGTCGCCCAACTCTCTCGTGTGAGAGCGCTCGTAAAGCTCGCCGGCGAGAAAGAAGAGTAGCCCAGAGACGAGTCCATGTGAAACCATCACGAGCATCGCTGCAGAGAGGGATCCTTGAGTGCCCGATGAGAGCGCGACCAGCACAAAGCCCATGTGGGATACCGAACTGTAAGCTATCAGACGCTTCAGATCACTTTGCGCGAAAGCCATCAGCGCACCATAGACTATACCAATCACTCCAAGCGCAAGAAGAACAGGGCGGGATGCGTCCCATGCATCGGGAGCCAGTGGCATCGCGAGCCGAATCACTCCGTATGCGCCCATCTTCAACAGCACACCGGCGAGCAATATCGATCCTGCGGTGGGTGCCTCGACGTGGGCATCGGGGAGCCAGGTATGGAAAGGCGCCACGGGTATCTTTACCAAAAGGCCACAGAGTATAAGCCAGTAAACAAGTGTTGAAGGAAACTCCGCTGGCTCGGACGAGGCGGCTGCAGAAAGCGCCGTGAAAGTCGATGCGCCTAAAGACCCCATAGCGACAAGTATCCCGACAAGCATCAGAACGCTTCCGGTAAACGTATAGAGGAAAAACTTCATCGCCGCCCGCTTGCGATTCTCATGTCCCCAGCGCCCGATCAGGAAGTACATCGGGATCAACACGGCCTCCCAGAACACGTAGAACAAAATTACGTGCTCGGCCAGGAAAACGCCGATGACAGCCGCTTGTAAAGCTAACAGCAGGGCGAAAAACGCACCTGGGTTCTCCGTGACCCTCCAGGAGGCGATTGTGGCAACTACCGTTAGAACCAACGTCAGCAGAACAAACTGAGCGGAGATGCCGTCGATTGTAAGCAGCCAGAACCGGCCGGCCTCCTCCGGTGGGAAGAACCCATTGATTGGCTGGCCGGAAAACACCTGATGCGGCACGAGGGAAAGAAGTACTCCTAAGTTCGCAGCACTAAAGACAAGTGCGACTAAGCGCGCCCGATGCCGAGTAAGCACTGCGGCGACGGCGCCTAAAAGCGGGATTAAAACGAGCAGGTCAAGGTAGAACATCTTGTGTCTATCCCCCTCCCGAGAAGATGGCAGCTATTCGTTCCCACATCGTGACCAGTGAGAACAGAAAGATAAACCCCATCAACGAGAGTGAGACATACCACTGTGTATCGCCGTTTTGCAATCGGTTTAGCCCGTGGCCGAGGCCCTTGGAAACGAGCGCGACTCCTTCCACCGATCGGTCAACGATCATCCGGTCGACGATCGCGTAAGCCCAGGCGGTAAAGAGTATGGTGGGTTGCACGACAAAGGCTGAGACCAGGCGATCAAACCTAAAACCGCTGACAAGGAACTCCCATCCAAAGCGAGTCTTTTCTTTCAAATGGTCGTCCGCTTCCACTCCTCGGCGATATATAAGAGCGCCAATAGCTATCCCGGTAAGTGCAACCAAAGTTGAAACAGCGCCGATCACAAGATCGAACTTGATCGAAGGCGCTGCGATGATCTCGAAGAATGCCGCGCTAAACCAACCTAACACGCCGGCGGGAATGGCAAGGACGGCTACGGGGATAATCATTGTTCCGCCGACAGGATGCACGTGCCCGCTGCCGCGATAGGCCCCAAAATAGGTCAAAATTGTCGCTCGGATGACGTAGTAAGCAGTTATTATCGCGGCCAGAAGAAGCAGGACTCCTGCTGCCGGGTATGACTCAAAAGCCTGGTGCACAATCTTATCCTTACTGAAAAAACCGGAGAGCGGAAATACTCCCACAAGAGCGAGCGCGCCAATCATCCAGGTCGCAAATGACGCCGGCATCTTCCTTGACAATCCCCCCATCTCTCTCATGTCCTGTGTGCCGGTAGCATGAATCACATTGCCGGCACACAAAAAGAGCATCGCCTTGAACGCGGCGTGTGTAGTCAAGTGGAAAATCGCTACACCCCAAGCGCCAACTCCAAGTGCGGCGAACATAAATCCAAGTTGGCTTATCGTCGAATACGCAAGTACTTTCTTTATGTCATGTTGAACAGCAGCGACTGCGGCCGCGCACAGAGCGGTCAACACTCCGACGAGCAACACCAACTCCTGGGCCACCGGTGCGGCATCAAAAAGAGGCGACATGCGCGCAAGGAGGAACACTCCGGCCGCAACCATCGTAGCCGCGTGTATGAGCGCCGAGACCGGCGTCGGGCCTTCCATGGCATCGGGCAACCAGATATGCAGCGGGAACTGGGCGGACTTTCCGATAGCTCCTACCGCGAACATAACCGCGATGACCGAGAGCGTCTCGGGATCTATCGTGCCTACCGCAGAAAATATGGCCTGGTAGTCGAGTGAGCCTACCTCGCGCCATAACAACAAAATGCCGAGAAGTAGTCCGATATCCCCTAACCTGGTAGTCAAAAATGCCTTCATCGCAGCAGCGGCAGCCGCTGGCTTGGTAAACCAGTGGCCGATCAGCAGATAGCTGCACGCCCCTACTAACTCCCAGCCGATGAAAAGCCCTGCAAGTCCATCGGAGATGACCATCATGGACATCGCACCCGTAAACAGCGAAAGCACACTGAAGTACCTGACGATTCCCCTGTCACCGGACATATAGCCGAGCGAAAACACCATCACCATCAGTGCGACGAGCCCGACCACCACAAGCATCACGCCGACAAGACCATCAGCCCGCCACCCGACGTTGATCGAAAGCTCGCCAACGCGGATCCACTCAAGCGAAGCACCCTTTTGCTCAGCGCCTGCGACACTCGCTCTGACCACGGCGACACCGGCTAGCAGAACCGTCGCTGCAGAGAGCATCGGCAACCCGACTGCCAGGCTCTTTGCCAGCCGGCCCGCAGTAGCGGCGGCAAGCGCAAAGACAACCGGCACCGCTACCGTCAACCACAGATTTTCGGCTATCCAGCTCACGATCAGCCCTTGACCTCCCTGAGCTCGTCAACCCTAGTCTTTCTCGCCGATTTAGCGATGGCCACCAACAGCGCCAATCCAACTGCAGCGCCAGCCGCCGTCAGCACAACAAGCAATACCCCTATGGCCTCGATCGATCCAGTATCCGCGCTGCCGCTCGAGACTTGCGCAGAGGCAGCAGTGCCGACGCCGACAAGCAGCAACACTGCCGCTCCCAACATAACCTCGACGCAGGCGAGCACCGCAATAATATCTCGGCGGGTAAGTACGCCATAAAGGCCGATTGAAAACAGGATCATCGCAACGATCAAAAGGTTCACTCGCGCTCACCGCCCAGAACAACGATCACTGTCACCACTGCTACCAGCAATAAGAGCCCTGAAGCCAGCAGATGTGGCAAGAATGGCCCGAGCAACCAGTCGGTGACGGGCCTGGAGTGCGCGGAGCCGTCAGGCAACAAAACCGCAGGCACTACTCCAAGCAGCGAAAAAACGATCAGAAGGCCGACTCCTAAAGATACGACCGCGCTATCGATCGCGTGCGAGGAGTGAAGTCTTGGTGCCCCCTCCTCTGAACGACCGAGAAGCATTATTGCAAACAAAATCAGGACAAGCACTCCACCTGCATAGACAAATACCTGCGCGGTGGCTAGAAAGCCGTGCCCGAAGTAGAGAAACCAGCCAGCTACCGAGAGGAAAAACGCACCTAATCCGAGAGTCAGCCTCATAACATCACGTGTCAGAACCACAACCGCCGCTCCAGCAATAGATGTGGCGGAGAGAATCGCAAAGACAATGTGGCCAGATATCACTTCGGTGATCACTCTCGACCCCCTGCCGATTGAGGACGGACCCCATCGCGGCCGGTAAACCGCGTGCCCGCCGGATCACGCAACATCTCATACTTGTCGCTTAGCAAAAGATCCCTGTGGAAGAATGAAAGTTCGTATTGCCCTGTATGTGAAAGAGCATCCGTGGGGCACTGCTCGGCGCATAGTCCACAGAAGCAACACTTCGAGACATCGAAGTCGTATCGGGTGACAACTCTATCGCCGGGATCATCGATCCTTTCAACCATAAGCGCGTAAGCAGGACAGGTTCTGGCGCAAAAAGTGCAACCTACGCACACTTCCGACTGGCACCGCAAGCAACGCGCGGCTTCGTTCAACGACTCAAGCTGCGTAAATCCAAGCTCTACAGGTCGGAAGTCCTTGACTCTCTCATCCGGAGCAGCCATCGGCATCACGACCCGGCAGCGCGAAAGCTCTACCCCGTCAAGCGTCGCAGGGCCGTAGCGCGGATGGACCGATACCGGACGAAAGGTTCTGCCCTCCAGTAGATCCTCGCTCGAAAGATAGCGATGGATGCTGGTAGCCGCCTCGTGACCGGTAGCGATCGATCCAATCGCACTCCCGGGTCCTGTAATGACTTCACCGCACGCAAAGACCTTTGGGACTTCGGTGGTAAGCGTGGTACCGTCCACCGGCAACAAGCCGTTTTCGGTCAATAGAAGATCTGACCCGGAAACGAGGTCTGCCAGCTCAGGGGCCTGACCGATAGCAAAAACCACAACATCGCAATCGACATCCGTAGAGCCTTCGCCAAAAACGGGCGCAAAACGCCCGAATGCATCAAACACTGACATGCACTCACGCAGACGCATGCCGATGACTTTGCCGTCTTGCTGCAATACCTCATCGGGCCCATTTCCGCACATGGCGATTACGCCCTCATCCAGGGCTTCCTCAATCTCCCACGGGTGGCAAGGCATCTCCTCGGAGGCCTCGAGACACGCAAGGCGAACCTCGGACGCTCCCACACGAAGGGCGCACCGGGCAACATCGACGGCGACGTTTCCTCCGCCTATAACCATGACACGCTTGCCTTTGACGTCAGCATCGTTCTTGCGATTCGCGTCTCGGAGAAACTCTAAAGCGCTTCTGACGCCGAGAGCCTCGATGCCGCGCAGAGGCAGTAGTCGCGAAAGCTGAAGACCCACCGCAATCAGCACTGCATCATACTCGCCGATGAGATGATCGATAGGAACATCTTTTCCTATCTCGATACCCAATCGCAGGTCAAGTCCGTGCTCGACAACTTGTTGGATCTCGTCACCGAGGATATCGCGAGGCAGGCGATACGCGGGAACTCCAAAGAACAAAGCCCCTCCGGGGGTCTTTTCCTTTTCATAGACAGTCACCTTGTACCCGAGCTTCATCAAGTCCCACGCCGCCGCCAGACCCGAGGGACCCGATCCAATAATCGCGACGCTTTGGTTACGAGTAGGCTCAAAGGGACGAACTGGTGGCCTGGCCGAGCGGTGCGCCTCATAGGCCATCCGATGCAGCGGCCTGATCGCTACTACCTCATCGTAATACCCTCGCCTGCACACGCTCTCACAAGGATGATGGCATATCCTGCCGAGCACTCCAGGCATTATGTTGCGATCGCGAACGAGTTCGTAAGCCTCAACCTTGCGGCCATCGGCCATGAAGTAATTCTGTCCCCTGGCGTCTACATTGGCCGGGCAGTTTCCGACACATGGCGCAAGCCGTTGTGCCTGATGCAGCGAGTCGATGAGAGCGTTGTACTCGGGTGACTCCGCCTGAAGGATCGGTATCTCCTCCCTGCCGAGTATCCCGCGCAAGTACAGAGGACCGCGCCAGCGATCGGAGAGTGTAAGCTTCTCGGCGGGGTAGCTTATCGTCTTGACGGGGCGAGCCGCCCGCCTAGCGGTAATACCGATACCAGTGAGGAGCGATCTTACCCGGGCAAGAAAACCCAGTGCTCCTTCTGGGTACTCTTCTGTAACCCGAATCGCGACGGGCACCTCAGTCGGTGTCGCAACAGGAGCTCCTGCTTGATGATGGCGCGGCTTTACCGAGTTGGTGCGGTTTACAGCCAAGGCGAGATCACCCCGACTATGGCCAGCTGCAGCAAGGCTATCGGCGTGAGAGTCTTCCACGCGGTCGCCATTAGCTGGTCAGCGCGAAAACGCGGGAACGTCCATTTTACCCAGATCATCGCTGTGATAAACAAGAGCGTCAGCAGCACGAACACCGCGATGCCCCACACGCCCGGTAGCCACGTCCAGCCGCCGAGAAAGACGGCGGCGCCAAACAAGGAGGCCGCCACCGTGCCGCCATACTCGGACATCATAAACACCGCCCAGCGGATACCCGAATAGTCCGCAAAGTAACCTGCCACCAACTCGGACTCGGCCTCGGGGATATCAAACGGCCCCCGATTTACCTCGGCTATAGACGCGATGAAGTAAACGGCTAGCCCTGGAATGGTGATCAAAATCCACCATGGCTGCCACATCTCCATGACCTCGAGCGGCCGCATCGAGCCGGCGAGCACTACGATCGAAAGAACCGAAAGCGCCCTCGGAAGTTCGTACGAGATCATCTGCGCCGCGGCGCGAAGCGCACCTATGGTGGCGTATGTATTTCTGCTCGCCCAGCCGCCGAGAAGGATTCCGAGAGCGGATAGTGATGGCACGGCCAGGAAGAAAAGCATGCCTGTGCTGATATCGAGAGGAGCGAATCCCGAGGCGAAGGGTATGACCGCCAATGACATCGCGGTGGGAACGAACACGATCAGTGGTGCGATGCGAAAAACGCGTACATCCGCCCTTGTCGGCGTTATATCTTCCTTCAAGACTAGCTTGATTGTGTCGGCAAGGGTCTGCAGGATCCCGAAAGGCCCCGTCGTCTGCGGGCCGATACGCATCTGAATCCTGGCCGCAACCTTCCTCTCCCACCAAACGCCAAAAAGGGCCGCAAGCGCGATAAGCGTTCCCGCGGCCAGACCCCAGATAATGCCGTGCAGCAGTCCGCTCATCTGTCGATCTCCCCAAACACCGGATCGAGCGAGCCTAATATCACGACGAGATCGGAGAGCGTATACCCCTCGGCGAGCATGGGAAGCAACGCGAGGTTGCAAAACGCAGGCGAGCGAAACTTGACTCGATAGGGCCGGACAGAGCCGTCCGACACCAAATACACGCCGAGAGAACCGCGAGCGCTCTCTATATGATCGTATACGTCAGCAACCGGAGGCTTGAGTAGCCGAGGAAGACCCTCGGCCATCACGGGACCCTCTGGCATCTGCGAAATCGCCTGCTCGATGATACGGCACGACTCATAACACTCAAAAAGCCTGCACCGGGCGCGATCGAAACAGTCGCCCCTATCGCCTATCGGAATGTCGAAGTCAAAACGCGGGTAGACAGAGTAAGGGTCGTGCTTGCGCAAATCCCAGTTGACACCGGAGCCTCGTGCCACCGGGCCCGACGCGCCCCAACTCACGGCATCCTCGGCAGACAAAACGCCGATGCCCTTCAGCCTGCCCCTCGCAATCGTGTTTGCGAAGTACAAGCGATCCATTTCGGTAAGCGCATCTCTATGTGCGCGGGTAAAGCGCAGAACCGCCTCGGTCCAACCGGGTGGAAGCTCGAAACTCACTCCTCCTGGTCGAACAAAGTTGTAGGTGAGCCTGGCTCCGCAAACCTCCTCGAACAGCTCGACTATCCGCTCGCGCTCATCGAAAGCGTAGATGAACATTGTGGCCGCACCGGTGTCAGCAGAGGCCGCTCCGATGGACATCATGTGACTGGCAATCCTCTGCATTTCGGCGACTATCACCCGGATATACTCGGCCCTCTCTGGCACCCGGATGGAGGCAAGCCGCTCGACCGCTCGGCTATAAGCCCAATTCGAGTACATCGACCCGACATAATCAAGGCGATCGGTAAGTGGCACCACCTGGAGATAGGTGCGGTTTTCGCACATCTTCTCAATACCGCGATGTAAATACCCGATGACTGGCTCGGCCTTGGTAACGACTTCGCCATCAAGATGCACAATCACCCGACACACCCCGTGGGTCGAAGGATGTGACGGCCCAACATTGACGACAAGCCCCTGTTCTGCCTCGTCTTCCGAGAGAACCGCTGTTCCCGGCTCCACAGGCTCAGGTCGTGCCACTGTCGTCACCTCCATCGCAGACAAGTCGAGTGTGTGCCATTCGTGTCATTTGGCAACCTTGCTCATACATAGTCCGGGCGCCTTACCATGCTTGTGTCGGAGTAGTCTTTCCGCAGCGGATGCCCGATCCACTCTTCGGGCAAGAGTATTCGCCTCATGTCAGGGTGATTCTCGAACTCGATGCCAAAGAGGTCGTAGACCTCACGCTCCTGCCAAAGCGCAGCTGGCCATAGCGAAACTAGTGACATAACGACGGGGTGCTCGCGGTCAACCGAACACTTCAGGAATATCCCGACCGACATCGAACGCGATGTGAGCCGATAAACGAGTTCAAAGGTCTCGCCTCGGTCAACTGCGGTAAGCATGCCTAGACGGTCGAAGCCAAGTTCTTTGAGGTCGGCCGCCGAGCTATACAACTCCTTGGCCTCCACGCGAAGAACGGCGTCACCGTACTCGGATGAAAAAAGTGGGCACAGATCCGGGAATATCTCGCAAAGGCGCTCTTTTAGATGCTCGATATTCATCTCGGATCTCCAGATTGCGGAAGATTTTGCTTTCGGACATAAAATGTATTCGGGCCGATGGACTCCTGGCCTATCTTCGCACGAAGCTGAAGTACGGCGTCTTGAAGAGCCTCCGGGCGCGGCGGACATCCCGCAACATAAACATCGACTGGCAGGAACTCATCTACTCCGCGAACCACCGAGTACGTGTCGTAGTAGAAGATGCCTCCGCTGACAGCACAGTTTCCCATCGCGATAACCCACTTCGGGTCAGGCATCTGCTCGTAGAGACGCTTTACCGCCGGCTGCATTTTGCGAGTGATGGTGCCTGCAACGATCATGAGATCGGTGTGCCGAGGATCAGGTCTTGGGAAGGTGCCGTGCCGGTCAAAATCGAACTTGCTGAAAGAGGCGGCGATTAACTCCATCGCGCAGCAGGCTGTCCCCATCGGCATCGCCCATAGCGAGTGCCCGCGCGACCAGTCAATGAGTGCGTCTACCGAGCTCAATATAATCCCGCTTGGCATGCGCTCAAGAGCAGAGCCGAGATCATCTACAAGTGCCACTGCAATGCCCCCTTCCGCCATGCGTAGAGCAATCCGAGGCACAAAAAGCCAAGTAGCGGCAGAAAAGCGATCAAAGAACCGGGTGATCCTCGCAGGGCAACTGCAACCCCAAAGAGCAAAATGGCAGCAGCGTCAAACAGGACAAACAAAACCGCCAAAGTGGAGAACCGCAGGTTGACCTTGTTCCAGGCAAAACCAGCCTGAGGCATTCCGCACTCATAGGGCTCGTTTTTTTCGGTAGAAGGATTACGAGGCGAAAGCAGTATATTTGCGCCGAAAACCACAAGAATAAAGAGCATCGAGGAGATGCCAAGGCCCAATACAAACCATACACTGTAAGCACTCATGGCCGTCTACTCACGTTCCCAACTGCGCACTTAACTTTGTAACATGCAGTTACAAATAGAGGATACAGTGGCATTCTATGCTGGAGCGCGCGATAAGTAAATAACCCTGAAATAGTGGGCCGTAGTGGACGGTCTTGTGACTCGGCGTGTCGACTAGAACCGCCAGTTCAACGAATGCTTCATCATAATAGCGTCGACTTCATCTACAGCCATATCGTATTGTTTGGCTATGTCGCTGGAAAGCAAATCCTCATCGACTACAGCGTAAATGTCTTCCGGGTCTAGAGCTGCGGCCCGAACCCTGTGTTCATCCCTCCAGGCCTTCCAGACTTCGACCTCCGCCTGGGTGAGGCGCTTCGACCAGTCAACATCCCGAACTTCGGATTTGATACTCATGGCAGAGTAGTCTCCAGTGTTCACCTGGTCTGCCTTTGCCCAGTCACCCTCAGGGGCCGGCGTCACCCTCCCGAGGGGGGTGAGTCCGTGGCCCACATACTCCTCATAGTCGTAGAAGGCAACTGATACGGCGTTGAAGGGCGTCTCGTCCTGCGCCTGTGCGATCACTTCGTTCGCAATCGCCTCAAGCTCAGCCTTACTCGCCTCTGTGGAGACGACAACGTGATAGACATACCGCGGGCCGCCGAAGAAGGTAAAATCCTCGACGGAGACAACGCGGTACTCAGGCAGCTCTGTGCCGGTATCTCCAGGCTGCTCGTCACCGCCCCCCAGGGCTGCAACAACCACGACTAGTGCAACGATGGCCATCAGACCGGTGAGGATCTTGTGGCGGAGAAAGAAGTTCCTCTGGTTAGCCCCACAGTGAACGCATTTCTTCACGCCTTTCGCGATTTCCTTGCCGCATGTCTTGCACTCAACTAGCATGATTGTGTCCCCCTCTTGAAGTCGCCAACACCCACTGCACCAGTAGAATACAACATGGCATGGGCGGGGCACTCACTAGTACCTCGCGAGCGGTGGAGAGAGCACCGGGTTTAGTAGGCGTCAATCCCAAGCACATACACAGGTACTTGGATCGCGCTCTTTAAGTGGGGCAAGTAGCGAACGATGCGCTCATAGTTGATGGAACCGTCCCACTTACAGCTGGCTCCGTACTGTGGAGGTCTACCGCGAGAGTGCCGACGAGCTCGCCTCTTCCCGGCGCGCTTTGGAACTGCGCCTCTCCGAGTATGGAGCGGGGGCGCTGCGCTCGTTCGAGGAGGTCAGAGAGTTGTTCTCAGTCGCATCGTCTGTACGCGTGGACTTCGCATCCACTGAGGGTACCGCTCGGCGCAAGACCATAGAGACCGCACTTTGTAACCACACCGTCAGGGAAGGCCACATAGCCTCTAACAGTACAAAGACCCCTTCGGAGCCTTCGAAATTGACTCCTCCAAGGCCTTTCTGGGTAAATGGTGGGCGATGTAGGATTTGAACCTACGACCTCTTCCGTGTGAAGGAAGCGCTCTCCCCCTGAGCTAATCGCCCATTTACCCCTACCTCAGGAGCAGCGAAAGACATTCTAGCATCAACTACAAGCGATGCTGCAAATATCTTCACAAGCCTAAAGCCAAATTTGCTTTCCAAGAGATTACAAGCAAGGCCTCGTGACTCTCATGCGGAGTCGACGAGGCCTTGCATACTAACTTTATGACCTGCCTTACCCAGCCGGACGTGTTTCCAGAATCGTCTGAACGATCGAGGGGTCGGCGAGAGTGGAGATATCCCCAAAGCCCGAGATATCGGTCTCCCCCGCTGCGATCTTGCGAAGAATCCTGCGCATGATCTTGCCGGAACGAGTCTTGGGAAGCTCCGGCACGAAGTGGATGAGGTCCGGTGTTGCGATCGGCCCGATCTCCTTGCGAACATGCGCGACGAGCTGCTTCATCAGCTCAGGAGTGGCCTCATTTCCGCCCCGCAAGATGACGTACGCGTAGATTCCCTCACCCTTTATCTCGTGCGGGAATCCGACAACTGCCGCCTCGGCGACTGAAGGATGCGATACAAGCGCGCTTTCAACCTCGGCGGTACCCATTCGATGACCCGATACATTGATGACGTCATCGACCCTGCCGAGAAGCCAGTAGTACCCATCGGCGTCCTTGCGAGCCCCGTCGCCGGTAAAGTAGTGTCCAGGGAATGTAGTGAAGTACACTTCTTTTACCCGCGCATTTTCAGGGTCTCCCCAAGTGCCGCGCAAGATCCCGGGCCACGGGTACTTGATGCAGAGGCGTCCTCCGGAACCTACCTCGGTCTCGCTTTTGTCCTCGTTTAGCACCACTGGCTGGATACCAAAGAATGGACGAGTCGCCGAACCCGGTTTCATCGGCGTGGCTCCAGGGAGGTTGGTGATGACATGGCCTCCTGTCTCGGTTTGCCAGTATGTGTCCACAACCGGAATTCGCTCTTTGCCGATCGTCTTGAAATACCACATCCACGCCTCTGGATTGATCGGCTCCCCAACGGTACCCAAAACGCGAAGGCTGGAAAGATCGTACTTGGCTGGCCACTCATCACCCAGTCTCATGAGTGCGCGAATTGCGGTTGGAGCGGTATAGAATTGATTCACGCCGTGCTTTTCCACTATCTCCCAGAACCTGCCGGCATCCGGATAGGTTGGAACGCCCTCGAACATCAATGAGGTGGCTCCCAGCGACAGTGGGCCATAGACAACATAGCTGTGTCCCGTTACCCAGCCGATATCGGCAGTGCAGAAAAAGACATCCTCGTCGTGATAGTCAAACGTGTACTTGAAGGTCATGGTCGCATAGAGGAGATAGCCAGCCGTTGTGTGCAGCACGCCTTTGGGCTTACCGGTCGAACCGGATGTGTAGAGGATGAATAGTGGATCCTCTGAATCCATCCACTCGACATCGCAATGCTGTGAGATATCAGGCGCATTGACCTCTTCGTGATACCAGCTGTCACGGCCTTCCTTCATCTCAACCGTACCACCCGTGCGCTTGACCACGATCACGCTCTCAATCGAAGGGCACTCGGCGAGCGCTTCATCCGACATGGCCTTGAGAGAAACCGGACGTCCTCCTCGTAGCCCCTCATCGGCGGTCACCAAGAGCTTCGCCTCGCAGTCCTGGATGCGGTCACGCAGCGCCTGCGCCGAAAAACCTCCGAAAACAATCGAGTGGATCGCTCCGATGCGAGCGCAGGCAAGCATAGCTACGGCCAGCTCGGGAAGCATCGGCAGGTAGATAGCGACACGGTCTCCCTTTTTTACGCCGTGCTTTTTCAAGACGTTGGCGAACCGGCAAACCTTGAAGTAGAGCGACTGGTATGTATAGGTTGCAGTACTGCCATCGTCTGATTCCCAGATCAGGGCCGCCTTGTTACGACGCCATGTGGTCAGATGCCGATCGATGCAGTTGTACGCTACGTTAGTCTTTCCCCCAAGAAACCATTGGACTCTTGGGGTCTCAAACTCCCATTCGACCACTTTATTGAAGGGTGTCTGCCAGTGCAGGTATTCTTCCGCCATGTCGGCCCAGAAGCCCTCGGGGTCGGAAATCGAGCGATCATACATCGCCTGATACTCGTCCATACTCTTGATATGGGCCTTCTCACTCACCCATTTTGCTGGCTCTACAATCCTTAGCTCGCTCATCATTGATTCAATAGATTTGGAACCATCACTCATCGCACTACCTCCATTCAACCGGACATGATTGAGTAATGCCGAAATTGTTATGCCAGCAACCTTTGCCACAACAATCGGCAGCGCCCTCACTTACTGTTGCACAAAAATACAAAGAAATGGACTTGGTAGGCAACCGCAATAGGCGGACGGCGCAGGATATTCGGTAGGCGGCTGTAGTTAGCCCCAAGTCTTCCACCTCCCAATCCTCCCGCACCTCCACGAGAGTATGGCGAATGGCGAGGAAGCCCTTTTCGTTCATACCGCATGTACATGATCAACCATTCCGCCCTTCGGGAAGCCTATGAGCACTACCATGAACTTAAATCCACAAACCTGAAGAAAGATTTACTTGTAACAATAGTGACAACCCATTTGATTGATGCTACATTGCCCTCAAGGAAAGTTTCCTTCCCGGCATAAGCTGATTCCGGGGAACCCGGACAGCGAACAAGCGGGTATGCATGGTTGACCGGCATCGCTATGCGCAAGTGGCTCCTATGGAGCAGAAGACCCGCAAGAGACTCAGGGGTTAGAGCCAGGGGAAGGCGTATGAAAGCCTCGACTCGAAGGTCGAGGCTTTCGGCTTTTATGGGGTAGAACGAGCACCAAGCCAGCATCAAGGATGCGCACCCTCCCAGGGCTCCAGGCTCGTTGCATCAACAAAGGCCCGCTTGAATAAATCACTGGTCGCCAGCTCTTCATGCGCCATAATCTCGTACAGATCCTCAAAGCCGGAGATGCTGTCGGGTGATAAGGCAAGCGCCATGGCGCCCAACAGGGCCGCATCGTTGAATACTCGAACCTCCCCGGTATCTGACGGAATGATCCCGAGGCGCATCATTTGCTTCGCTGTGACCGCTCCCCCAAAAGCTCCGGAGACTATCGTATGGCGCACGCTTACTCCAGATTTCTCTATCAAACTCCTGACCCCAGCCAAAACCGCAGCTTTCGCAAGCTGAAAAGCTCTTACGTCACCCTGAAAAACATACGGACCCGAACCATCCTCCCCAAGAGCAAAAGCGAGCTCTTCTTGGATCCTTTTGAACCTGTAACCCAAGGGCCCCTGCGGCCAAACTCTCCCGGCAGCATCGATGTGCCCTGCCTGCCTAAGCAAGGTGATAACTGACACCAGTCCGGACCCACACAGTCGCTTTGGCGTCGAAGCGCCCTCAACCTCAAGCAGTATGTCATGATCTCCGAGACGCGCACCGGTAACAGCTCCCTCTCCGAAAACTCCCCCGTAGGCGATTCCGTGTCCCTCGAAGGCGGGTCCTGCTGGAACCGATGTAACCGTGATCCTACCGTCATGCACCAGGGCAAGCTCAGCGTTGGTGCCGATATCGAGATAGAGAGTGTGCTGCGTTTGTCGATCAACTCCGGACGCAAAGAGTCCCGCGACCATATCCCCGCCTACAAAAGATGCAATCGGGGGCACTATGAAAATCTCGCTGCTCAACCCTAAAATATGCGCTAGCGGTTCAGTGTGTACTGGATGCTTAACCTGCTCCGGAATGAGATATGGAGCGGCGGCGAATCCACTCAAATCGGCGCCGAGAAGCGTTGCTATCATTACAGGATTGCCGACCACCGTCGTCCGCTGAACGTCCGGAAGGTCGATACCGGCGGTTGCGCACGCCGACTCAAGCGCACAGGAAAGCGACTTTGTGATCGCCGCCTGCAGTTCACTCCCATGCCCCCTGAGCCCTAAGTCGACCCTAGAGACGATATCCGCTCCAAGCCCTGCTTGCCCATTTATCACCGAAGCCCTGGAGTGCTGGAGGCCGGTAGCTGAATCAGCAACCAGTACGGTTATCATCGTTGAGCCACAGTCGATTGCAATAACCGGCGGTCCCTCGAAGCCAGGGCTCTTAAAAGCGCAAACCTTCTCACGTGGGTCATTTTGTAAGACAGAAACGGTTACGGCACCAGATACCCTGGCCTGACACGCTAGCCGAACTCCCTCAGGGGCTCTTCGAAGCATGGCGCATTCACTCTCCGCCGGTGAGGCTAGTGCGCCTTTGGCGACCTTAACAGCGCACCCTCCGCAGATACCCCGACCGCCACACGGCAGCGCAACAGAAACGCCTGCGACCTCAGCCGCCAAAGTCAACGGAACCCCGGATTCAACCCAAACTGTGATTCCCTGAGGCTCGAATGTTACAGGCACTCTCAGGGCCACTGCGCCTCAATCTCTAGTCGAATGTAACCATGCCATGTGACATGCGTCGACCACCCATAACATGGGCGTGCAGGTGGGCAACCGTCTGATTGGCGTCGTTGCCATTGTTGACAATAACCCTGTACCCCGTTTTATCCACGCCTTTGAGTTTTGCCACCCGAGCAACGCTTTCAAAAAGCTTGCACACCACATCAGAGGGCACATCATCGCTCAAGTTAGAGAAATGCCGCTTCGGTATCACCAGGGCATGAACCGGAGACTGTGGCGCTATGTCATCGAATGCAAGAATTTCATCATCTTCGTATATCTTTGCAGATGGAATTTCTCCAGAAACTATCATGCAAAAAACGCAGTGGCTGCTCACGTCTTCCTCCTAGTCCTCATTCTCGTGCTCAAGCTCCCCCACCAGCATCGTAACACGTTGCTGGGCATCGGCCAATTTGGATTGAAGGGTACGCATCAGCGAGACTCCGTACTCATACTTCTCGAGGCTTTCCTCCAAATCCAACTTCCCACTCTCAAGAGCAGCCACTACCGACTCCAGCTCTGAAAGCGCATCACTAAACCGCATTTGCTCCAAATCCGGCCTGTCAGACACTTGGCCTCACTCTCCTTCTACTCGATCGACCAAACAGTGCAGGCTGCCGTCATGGAGCTGAACCATGACGAGCTGACCTGGAGCGACATCACTAGCGGAGCGCACGATACGTCCGGAGTCTTCGCCAAAGCAAACGGAGTAACCTCTGCGCAAGATTGCCAGCGGTGAAAGATCCTCCAACCTGCCAGCTAGCGCAGTCACACGACTCTCGAACAAAAAACTGACGACAGGCCCCAGCTTCAACAGTTGCTGGCTCGCCTGAGATAGGCTTGCCGAGTCGCTGCTGATGCGGTCGGGCAACACTCTTTGAAGACGAGCATTAAGGTTGTCAAGGTTTTGCCAGTTAGACTCAAAAATCGCAGCCGGCTCATGGAAGATTCTGCGGGATGCCAAAAGGTTGTAGCGGTGCTGATACTCTCGTGCCCTGTGAAGTAAGCCCCTTGCAAGTTTATTGCGCGACTCCCGCAAAATACGATCTATCTCCTCACAAGAGGGTGACACTGCCTCCGCAGCAGCGGTCGGAGTTGAAGCGCGCTTATCAGCGACCATATCGGCTATGGAAGTGTCAGGCTCGTGGCCGATCCCGGTAACGACCGGGACGCGCGAGGAAGCAACAGTGCGAACAACCATCTCATCACTGAAGGGCAACAAGTCTTCATAGCTGCCGCCTCCCCTGACAAGCAGTATGACATCCGCACCGGAATCCTGTGCCGAGATAAGCCCTGCCGTAATGGCGGCTGGAGCTTCAGGTCCCTCCACGCATACCCCGGCGATATAGATGTGGGCCAGCGGATAACGCCTGCTCAGAGTGCGAATGACATCGTGCACGGCCTTGCCGCGAGGAGAGGTGACGACTGCGATTCGCTCCGGGTAGGAAGGGAGCGGCCGCTTACGCCCAGGAGCCATAAGTCCTTCCAACTCAAGCTTACGTGCAAGTGCTGCGACTCGTAGCCGATGCGCACCTTCACCTGCGGGAGTTATCGAACGAACGATGAACTGAAGGCGGCCTTTGGGAACATACGCCGAGAAATTCCCTTCGAGGATTACAAGCATCCCGCATCTAAGTTCAACCCCTGAGGCCATAAATACATCGCGCCACATCAAGCACGGCATAGAGGCGCTATCGTCTCGCAGCGAGAAGTAGGCGGCCTTGTATCCTGGCTTGTCGCTGAACTCCGATATCTCGCCAACGACGCGAAACGCAAGGCTCTCGAGTGAGCGCTTGGCCGCAAGCAGCGCATCGCTCACCGAAACCGCATTTTGCTGGGACAAGTATCCCCCGACCTCTACTTTACCGACAGGTAGCAACCATTAAAGCCTGAGCCCAAAAACTTTCGGCCAGAGACTTTGACGACATTTTCGGCTAACGCCTTGCAAGACTGAGAAAGTATATCAGCTGGAGAACAGCAACGGCTGTCGCCGCGACATATGTCAGAGCTGCTGCGGTAAGAACCTGTCGAGCGCCTGAGATCTGCTCGGAAGGCAGCATATTTCCAGTTGAAAGAGCCAGCATTGCGCGGCGCGAGGCATCGAACTCTACCGGCAAGGTGACGATCTGAAACAGAACGGCCGCAGCGAACACTAGTACTCCGAGAAGTATAAGGTCGGCGAAGTTCATGAATACCCCTGCCATTATCAGAGGAAAAGAGAGCGAGGAGCCTAGCTGGGCAGTAGGAACCAACGCTGACCGTATGCGGGCGAACACAAACTGCCGAGCATGCTGAACGGCATGGCCAGCCTCATGAGCAGCAACTCCTGCCGCTGAAACAGTCCGGCCGTCATGAACCTTTGGGGAGAGCCTGATCACATTAGTTCGCGGATCATAGTGATCCGACAGATGACCATCGACACGCTCTATGCGCACATTGTGCAATCCTTCGGCATCCAGCATCCTTCGGGCAACCTCCGCCCCGGATTGTCCAGTTGCCAACGCGACTTTGCTGAACCTCTTGAACGAGCTGTTTACAAACAACTGGGTCAAGCCGCCCAGGGCCAGGCCGATAATCAATATGATCCAGTACCAACCCATGACGAACGCCCCTTCCAAACTACAAGGCCTTAAACTATAGGCCGAAACGATGCTGCTCAAGCAATATGATTACGCAAGATGTGTGCCATCTTCGGCATCCCCCACTGGATCCTCATATACTCTTTTGATACTGAGCACGTTGTCGGCAACCGAGATTGATACTTTGCCTTCAAGTAGCTGCAGCAACTCATCCCCGACAAGAGCCCTTCTCCAGCCCTGCAACAGTGGAGTTCCATCACGATCTCCAGCCGCCAAGGCTTCGATATCTTCTCTTGAACCCAGAGAAGTTGCTGCAACATTATGCTCCTTGGCACGCACACGAATCAGTGCCGCCATCAGCTCAACCACTCCGTCCACTTCAGCGGGACGGTGTCGACGCTTATAGGCACCGGGCAACTCGGAGTCTTTCAGAGCCAAGCCCTCGGCGATTACAGTAAGTAGTTGGGGATATACGGCTTTTGGCAGCTTGTCTTTAACGCCGCGGATCGACATCAACTGCTCTATATCCGAAGGTGCTCGGCGAGCAATCTCCACCAGCGACTCGTCGGTAAGCACCCATCGTCTTGGGATATTCCTTTTTTGTGCTTCATACTCCCGCCAGGCAGCGATTTTCTGCAATACCCCAAGCTGACGGCGATTCAGCGATGATGTTTTCTTTGTTTTGAGAAAAGTTGTGTCAGGGTTCAGCGTGAAAGTTGCCGGATCGACAAGCCGCTCGAGATCCGGCTTCAGCCATTCCATACGATTGGCGGCATGAAGCTCGTCGATTAGATGCGAATATATAACGGGCAGATAGCGTACATCGTTTAGCGCGTACTCGATCTGGGTCGCAGAAAGAGGTCTTCGAGCCCAATCGGTATAGGTATCCGACTTGTCCAACTCCACACCAGCACAGTCACTCACCAGCGTGCGGTAAGAAACCTGCTGCGGAAACCCTGCGAGAGTCGCGGCGATCTGAGTGTCAAATACTGGGCGCACGGGCTCCCCCATGAGCTGAAAGAATATCTCAAGGTCCTGTTGTCCGGCGTGGAATATCTTTAGGCTTCGCTCATCCGTCAACAGGGATTCGAGAGGTTTTAGGTCTTTTACCGCAAGTGGGTCGATAATTGCAGTGACATCACTAGTAGCCACCTGGATCAAACACAGGCGCGCATAGTAGGTGCGCTCTCGCATAAACTCCGTGTCAATAGCTAGTAGCGGAGAGCTTCTGATACTCTCACATAGCGTATTTAGCGTATCATCGTCATCAACGTACACATAGACTCCCTTCATTAGCTAGACTATCGTAATGCGCTCCTGTCCGATAGCTCCAAAAAACAAACAGGCCAGCTGAGCGCCGACTTTCTTCCGGCAATCGTGCTAATCAGGGTCAGGACACCAAAAATGCGGGTACTTTGCGTAATCAATGCACGGTCCGGTCAGAGCGGCGCCGGGATATACGAGACTATAAAAGCGATCGGCCACACGGGCGCTGAAGTTACCTTACGCCACTTCCATGGGGGAACCACGCTCAGGGACATCGTACGCGACGGCCACAAGTTTGACCGAGTAATCGCAGCTGGAGGCGATGGCACAGTTACCGGCGTATGCTATGCCTTGCGCGGAACAAACGTTCCGGTGCTTGCGTATCCTGCAGGCACGGCAAACCTGCTGGCGATGAACCTCAAAATACCCTCAGATCCCCAAAGGCTGGCATCGATAGCCCTAGGAGATATTACGATGGAGTTAGACATGGGAGAAGTGCGAATCGGCTCACCCGGCTCGCTGGATCGCCGGGTCGAAGGCTTTTTGGTCGGTGCCGGAGCGGGATTCCACACCTCAATAGTAGAGGTAGCGGACGATCTCAAGCAGTCCTTGGGGGTCAGTGCATACTTTGTGGGCGCACTTGCCAACCTGATGCCGACAATATCAAAGTTCACACTGACTCTCGACAACGATAAGGTCGTGAGGACTGAAGGTATAGCCGTGCTGGTTCTCAATGTGGCTCGACTGCAATTCGATATCCCGCTTATACACCACAGTGATCCGACCGATGGGCTTCTCGACGTCATTGTATTGAGAACGAAAAACGCGCTTGAGCTGCTTCCTGTTGTCTGGGCCGCAATCGTCGACCTGACCACCGGCAATTACGCCGATCGAAGCCCTGGAGTGGAGGCATACGTCGCCAAGCACATCATCGTTGAGGCCGAGCCTGCCTTGCAGGTTCAGTTCGACGGCGAGCTACTATCTGCCACAACCCCATTTGAGGCACGAGTGCTTCCCGGGGCGACGAGACTCCTTGTGCCCGAAGAGCTGTTTAGCCAGACATGATTACCGCGTCGAGAGATACTCGACTATAGCGGCGTACTCCTCGTCCGTCAGATTGAGGCCTTTGCCCACCATGCGATCAACAGTCCGCTCCCATCCCGCCCTATCGTACTCGGCAGCTTGGACCCGATCAAGTGTATGACACGCCGAGCATCTGCTTTCAACGAGCGCCTGCGGGCTGAGGGGATCCTCCGCAGCGGGGGTCGCATCTTCTTGAACCTCTGCTGGCGGGTCCTGACTTGCGTCAGTCGGAGCGCAGCCAGCCAGCACGCCAAAAGTCGCTACTGACAGTACAACCATCAGTCCTGCCAAAGCTAGCCGAGAAGCCTTCATCTGTCGCCCCTTTCGTGATGCTCACAGCGTCATCAACAGTATAACTGCCAACAGAAGCGCAACCCCAACAGCTGCGATCCGCCATGTAATCAGTCGTTTTTCCAGTCCAAGCGCAATATATAAGCGCTCTGCCGAGAAGGGCGTCCGGACTTTCTCGGGACGCGGCTCTATCAATGACCCCTGGTAAGCGAGCCAGAGCCGGTCGAAGGAGTTCATAATCGGTGACATGAGGTCGCCGGGTGGAAGGAGTCCAGGAAGCGACCTGACGGCTCTAGTGCCGCGCGCGATCCAAAACGCTAGGGCGATCACAGCACCAAGTGCGACGGGCCAAATCAGCGCGACAGAGGTGGCCAACGACAGTGACTTATCGGCGGCATAAGATATCGGCTGATAACTACTTAGCCACGCAAATCCCGCTGTAAACACAATCAGTATTGCAAGTGATGCGGCGGATCCCGGCTTTTGACCCTTGCTGATTTTCTCCGCACCTGAGCCTGTTGCAACAAGCACGAGAAATCTCGACATCAACAAGGTAGTGCCAACCGCGGTCAATGGGAGAAGGATTTCGAGAGCGTTGGCCAGGGGGGCAAGATATAGCGCTTCTTTCAGAGCTGTTTTGGCTACGGCCCCACTTGTAAAGGGCAACCCGGCTAGAGCCACACCGGCGACACCCAGCGCGCCCAAAATCAACACGCCTGACCCGAAGGCAGTACGATGATCATCGCCAGAGAACAAGGCGGCCTTGGCGAACCCATGGTGAAGCATATAAATGGCAACCGCGGAGGCGGCGACAGGCCACATTTCGGCTGAAGCCATCCCCGCTCCGATCCCGATAACCATGATGCCAAATTGACTCATGCTTGAATACGCGAGTACGTGCCTGGATTCGTGCTGAAGACAACCGACGAGCGCCGCATAAAACGCTGTCACAAGGCCGATGCCGATCAGAAATATACCCCACGCTTCAAAATCAGCGACACCTCCGGGCAAAAATCTGATCATTCCAAGAATACCCGCCGAGGAGACCACTCCTGCTATTGCCGCGCCGACACCTCTTGGCACAGCGTGATAAGCAAAGGGCATCCACCCATGAACGCCAAGCGCGCCGATCTTGATGCCGAATGCGGCAATCAAAAGACCGATCCCCAAATCACGCCACTGCGACTCGGCAAGCACAATCGAAAACCCTGCAGCGCCGTAAGACCCGATCAGCAGTCCAGCAAGAAGAAGCGCCTCGGCAACAACCGTGAAGGCAAGATAGATTCTGCCCGCTTTTTTGGCCTCGGCGGTTCCGCTGTGAACTATCAAGCCATAGGCAGAGAGCGCCATGACCGAGAAGCACGCATAAAATATTGCCGGATCCAAAGCGAAAGCGAGCCCAACGGAGCCCAACGCAGAAAGCAGGAAAAAGGTGTAGAAACGAGGCTTCTCGGATAGCCCTGATCTCCATAGGGCGATGAAAGAAGCGCTCCAAGCCACAACCGTAACCCAAAGAAAGAGTAGGCCGTAATCATCAAGTGCTAATGCAGCGAGGCGCCAAGGTATAGCAAGCGAAAGGTCGGCGCCCGCTATGGCGGCAGACCATGAGGCGGGCGACCACGCGAACACTGCTGCAGGACCGGCCAGTAAGCCAAGTGCGGAGGTGAACACCAGCGGCAATACGAGCCTGCGGTCAGCCTCGCTAGAGTTTCTGCTCGGCGTGCGCCAGGTTTCGGCCAGTTTCGGATCTAGCTGACCGAACCAGGCGCGCCCGATCATGGGCATCAGGTAAACGGCGTTCAAGACGCTACTTAGAGCCAGAACCCCAAGAGGCCACAACTGATTCGCTTCAAGACCGCCGAGACCTAGCCCCCACTTGGAGACAAACCCCGCAGCCGGGGGCACACCAATGATCCCTAGCGCGGCGACGGAGAACGCGAGCATGGTCAGTGGCATCCGTTTGCCAATACCGTCCATCTGGCTTACTCGACTTATCTTCAGCTCCTTCTCAAGCGCTCCTGCTGTGAAAAACATCGTGATCTTCATCAACGCATGGTGAGCAAGGTGAGCGCAAGCTGCAGCGATCGCAATCGGAGTACCAATAGCAATCCCAAGGACGATATAAGAGAGCTGACCGATAGTCGAGTAAGCGAGCCGCTTCTTGATGTCGTCTTGCAAGAGCGCCTTTATAGAAGCAAAAACAATTGTGAAGGCAGCTAGGCCGGCAAGTGGCGCAAGAACCCCGAGATATGCTGCGCCGGCTGGACCGAAGAGGTCAAGGACAACGCGTGCAATGCCAAAAACGCCCGCCTTGACTACGGCAACAGCATGCAACAGCGAGCTGACCGGAGCGGGAGCGACCATAGCCGCAGGCAACCACCCATGTGCGGGAAATAGCGCTGCTTTCACACCAAATCCCGCAATCAACAATGCAAAGATGACGGTCAGCTGACCGCCGTGTGAGTCAAAGAGCTCCGCCGGGATTGATCCTCCCGGGATAAATGACCCAGCCCCCATCGAGTAGAGCCAGATAGTGCCAAGCGCAAGCGCTGCTCCGCCGGTAAGGGCGTACTTGAGATACGTCCGGCCGCCACGAATTGCGGCTTCGGTTCCCTTGTGAGCCACCAGTGGATAGGTGGCCAAAGTCAAGGCCTCGTAGAATATGAACAGCGTCAGCAGATTGGATGACAGCGCGATTCCGATTGCCGAGCCGACGCATATTGCGAAAAATCCAAAAAAGCGAGCCTTGTCCTTTGCGCTCGCCATATAGCCTGTCGCATAGATCGTAGTTACCAGCCAAAGCGACGCTGCCAAAAGCGCGAACAAAACTCCCAGGCCGTCAGCCATTAGCCCAAACCCGATACCCAGCAGCGGCAGATAGATTGAGGGCGGATCGGCCGGGCCCGCCACGATGAAACCCAGGTATAGCACTGCGGCTGTCGTTGCAATCGCGGCTACAACGCCAGTGACAAGGCGAGCCCTGTTTCTGTTTTCCCCAAGCGCGAGCAGGCCTGCAGCGGCAATCCACGGAATACCTACAGCGGATAAGATCGCAATCTGCACAGCGCTCATGAGAGGATTCCTTCGGATAGCGCCTGTGCGGCGGGCGCAAGAAGATCGAGTGCGGGCTGACCGAATACACCCAGAAACAGTGAGATAAGCGCCAGTGAAAGCGGGGCCCACGAAGTAGACAGCGGGAGCGTAGTTTCCACTTTGATCCCCTGCGGCTCGCGCATAAACACTCCAACCGCCTTAAACACATAGGCTGCGGCCATCAGCCCTCCGACCATAACAACCGCCGCCCACCACCACTGCCCTGTATCGAGCGCAGCGGAAACATAAAGCCATTTCGAGACGAAACCTCCGCTCGGCGGTAATCCAAGCATCGAGACGCCTGCCAGCCCGAAAGTAAGCGCTTGGACGGGCGCCACCCGGGAGAGTCCGGAAAGCCGCTCGATGTTGTCGTGGCCAATGGAGGCAACTACCGCACCCGCCGAGAGAAACATGGCTCCCTTGGCCAAACCATGCGACAGCGCATGGAACACCCCGGCGTTTATCGCAAGAATCGAGCCCTCGACATCCAGGGCGGAAAAGGCCAGCGGGAACATGAGAAACAGATACCCGATCTGCGCAACCGTCGAATAGGCCACCATCATCTTCAACCGCTTCTGCATAAACGCCATTACCGAGCCCCAAACGATAGCAGCGACTCCGAGGGCACCCAGCAGTGTGGGCAGTGCGGGAATCAGATCCTCGGTGGGCAAGGTGAAAACGATACGCAAAATGATGTAGAACGAGCCCTTAATAACGAGAGCTGAAAGTACCGCGCTGACCGGCGCAACAGCATTCGCGTGCGCAGGCGGCAGCCAGAAATGCATTGGAAAGAGAGCCGTCTTTATCAAAAGACCCACGACCATCAAAGCAAGCCCTACCTGGGTCGCGGGGTCGACACCACTGTACTCGGATAAAAGGTCGATGCTAAGAACGCCAGTGGAGCCGTACACCATCGCCACACCGAACAGATATATCAGCGAGCCGGCCAACGCTGACAGCAGGTATCTCATCGACGCGAACAAGGCTGTGCGCGTACCCGCCAAAGCCACCAGCGCTACTGCAGAGATGCTGAGCAGCTCCAGGCACACATAGAGGTTAAATATGTCGTTAGAAGCAAACAGGGCAACGAGCGAGCCCCAAAGGAAAAGCCACAAAGGCCAGAAGAGCCGGTATTTCTCCTTTGGCTCAAAGTAGCCTGCCGAGTAAAGCGTAACCACAAAACCCACTATCGCGGTCAGTAAAATCATCAGGGCCGACAGGCCATCAACGTAAAGATCGATCCCTAATGGCGCCCCCCAGCCGCCGATAGAGTAGACCACCGGACCACTCTGCATAACCGATGCCGCCAGCCAGCCGGCAAGTAGAGGCTGTGTGCCCGCGGTTACAAGCGCGATCCAGCGGGCGACCCTGAAGCTCGTCAGAAATGCAGCCGCCGCAGCAAAAAGCAGCACTCCGATCGCCATAACTGGAAGATGCTGAGCCAGCGCCTCACTCATCGGAGACCTCATCTTCGAATGAGACAGCTCCCGTATCGGTAAAGATGCGCTTTATCAGAGCGAGCGAGTAGGCAGTCGCAGCAACAGAAACCACGATTCCTGTGAGCACCATTGCATGAGGGAGTGCATCGGGCGCCTGATCGGGTACGCGCCTGGCAATCGCGCCGAGAAGAAGAAAAATCGCCACGGCCATGATGTTGAGTGCAAGTACCTTGTGCAGAAAGTGGGGACGGACAAGAAGGCCATAGAGCCCGATGACGAATATCGCCGCCCCTGCAAGTGAAAAAAGATCAGTCTGACTCGGCATCAACGGGCTCCTCCAAGTTACGGCTGATCGGCGCGGCAGATGCGATGAACATGCTCACCAACATAAAACCGATGGAAAGGGTGAGCCACGTTTCTATGACGATGATTAGCGTTTTGGCCAGCGCAACAGGATATTCGAGCAAATTTTTGCCGAGGAACATCGGCACAACAGCTGCAGCGAGGAACACGACAAATCCCACCGCTATCGATGCCCTCAGCATCGACACATTCAGCCAAGCTGGGCGGGTATGACCCGATAAGGCAAGCAGAACCCCCGCGGCACCCAATACGCTACCGGCCTGAAAAGCGCCTCCGGGCGCCTTCTCCCCCGCCCACAGCAGATAGCCTGAGATGAGCACAAGCAGCGGAACTGATATGCGCGTCATCAATGCGAGAACCGGATCTGCAGGCGGACTAAACCTCATCTGCGCAAGTGAAAGGTTCTTGGCCAGGGAGAGCACCCCGATGGTCGCCAACATCAGGACTCCTATCTCCAGCAAGGTATCGTACCCGCGAAAGTTCAGGAGCACCGCGGTAACCGGGTTGGCAACTCCGCTAACGGTCAAATTGGATGTTATGTGCGGAGCCACGCCGAGAATATCTTCTGGGATCGCCACCACACCACGAGCGATAATCACAAAAACTATCGCCAAGATAAAGATTATCGCCAGACGCTGCCATCGCGTAGTGTTTCCCGTGATATCAGACATCGCTCGCACTCGCCTTCCCTTGAGAATCTCTCTCGGCGGAGGAGTAAGGAACCTTTCGGCCACGAAGGTGACCAACGGTGTCGAGAAGCAGTGCACCGGTTATTCCGGCCCCGAGCGCAGCTTCAGTTAAGGCCACATCAGGCGCATCCAGCCTGACCCAGGCGAATGCCACAAATAGGCCTAGCGCTATGAACAGCACTACCGACTTGAATAGCCTGGCTTCACTCAGAGTGCGAATAGCCAGCCAGATAAGCACCACTACGAGCCATGCATCGAATGCAAACTCCCAAGTGCTCACGGTCGTCTCCAGGGCTCAATATTGTTTTCGCGTGCCGCGCGTGCGATCAGGTGACTCGTCGTCGCGGTGGCCAGGAGCACAAGAAGCCAGGTGATCAGCAGCCTGATCGACACAATCGCAGAGCTAGAGTTGATTGCGAGCGCGATTGCCACAAGCCCGAGTCCGAGATTATCGGCCTTGGTCAAAGCATGCAGACGCGAATATACGTCTGGAAATCGAAGTAGTCCGACGGTGCCAGCTATAAAAAATAGAGTACCGACAACAAGTAAACCGATCGTCAGGTAGCCGAAGAAATTCATTTGGCCTGAACCTCCTCGGCGGTTTTGCTATCAATCTGATAAGCACGCTTCACAAACGCAATTCCTGTGATAGCGGCCAGCAGAGCCAAAACGAGAGCGGCATCCCGGAGGGCAGGCAGTGAATGAGCCTCGGCGAGAAGGAGAAGTACGGCTACTCCGGATGTGCCGAAGAGTTGGGCTGCAAGCATGCGATCGGTAGGGGTGGGACCCATTTCGATTCGCAGAAATCCAAGCAACATAGTAAGCAGCACTGCTGTTGCAAAACCCATGAATATCACATCTGGAATCATCTATCTTCACTAACCGTCAAATGATCGCCCGGTGCTTCCGGGAGGTCAATACAGAGCGCATTGGCGATAAGTTGCTCGATCTTGCGCGTCTCCTTCTCCACGGGCTGCGACACGTCAAGAACGTGAAGATACACAGAGTCACGAACGAACCCCGCGCTCAATGTGCCTGGCAACAGGCTAACGGTGTCGCATAGCAGGGCGCGCGAAAAATCACATGGCAGTCGGAATTCAAAGTTTATAAATCCCGGATTGAGGGGCATTGACGGCCTTATCGCCCGCAGCGCGACGTCTACCCCTCCAACAAGTGAGTTTTTCATGAAATACAGTAAGAACCTCGCGATACCCAAAGGGCTCAACCGTAAAGCGTCCTGGCGCGACATTGAAGTTGAGACAACTGCAGCCATAATCGAAAACGGCACGCCGAAGAAGAGCGAAGAGAGATCGCCGCCGGTGATTACCAACCAGATAAGCAGATATAAGACCACGTGCCCGAGAAATCTACGGACACGTGATGTTCTTCCAGCCCGCTTTCCTTGGCTCAAAGTCAGCGCCTTGAACATGCCGGTCCATTCAAATAAGTCATACTGACATGAAGTACTGATGGTGGGCGCTAGAGGATTTGAACCTCTGACCTCTTCCGTGTCAAGGAAGCGCTCTCCCCCTGAGCTAAGCGCCCGTTTTGTGATCGCCATAATAGTTGCAACGAACGGTATTGTACCAATCTCTGAAAAAAAGCAAAGCCGAGAAAGAAGATTCTCATAGACACCTAGCATCTTGCGCAGGTCAAGACCCCTTGCTACACTACCCTTCGCGCGGACGTGGCTCAGTTGGTAGAGCACAACCTTGCCAAGGTTGGGGTCGCGGGTTCGAATCCCGTCGTCCGCTCCACTCATCCTACACGAGTCGGTCAAGCAGATGCGACAGGCAAGCAAGGGCTTGGGACCGATTGAAAGATAGATCTATCGTAGTACTGTGGCGACGTGGCCAAGTGGCTAAGGCAGGGGCCTGCAAAGCCCTCATCCCCGGTTCGAATCCGGGCGTCGCCTCCACTCACCTTGTGCCGAAACAGCGCCCTCGCTGTTACATCCGGGCGTACTTGATCTCCAGGCGCTTGGCCTGCTCCAGCCGAAAAAGACCGCGCTCGGCATCGGCAGGATTGGGAATGTTATCGAGCGCCCACTGGATGATCTCGGTGGGAACCAAAGGATAGCGCTTACGCGCTTGTGCGAGGGTCATCGCTAATACCTCCTGGTACTATTGTGGCTACAAATAGAGTGCAACTGCTACGGTAAAAAACCGACCCTGTAGTCCGTAGTATCGTATCCTTTTGCCCAAAAAGTCAAGCAGCGATAAACTCGTAAGCGTCAACCGCCAGATTACAGGAGTCTTCCCGGGCTTTACTAAGTCGTGAAAGGTAACTGACCAGCAGTGCGAATAGGCTTTTTTACCGATACCTACACCCCACAGATCAATGGCGTGGTGACGTCTATTCGTCTTTTCAAAAACGCACTAGAGGAGCGAGGTCACGAAGTTTACGTCTTCGCTCCCGATCCCGACCACCACGACGACGGCGATGTTACCATCCGATTCCCATCGATGCCCTTTTTGTTCCAAAAAGAGATGCGTGTCGCATTCCCGCTCTCAATCGAAGTACTTCGGATGCTCGACAAGGGACGCTTCGACATCATCCACTCCCATGATCCGTTCAGCATCGGCCTGTTTGGATTGAACCTGGCACGACGACAGCGCATCCCTTATGTACACACATACCACACCCTCTACCCGGAGTACGTCCACTACGTCTGGGACACGCGCCTGACCCGAAAGCTTGCCGAGAGGCTTTCCCGGGAATTCTGTGAAGCCTGCGACTCGATCATCGCTCCCTCGAGCAAGGTCGCTGGATATCTATATGACTGGGGAGTCAAGCGGCCGATCGAGGTGCTACCCACAGGGGTAGACGTAGACAAGTACGCGAAAGCGAACCCGTCATCGATCACGACGCTACAACAGAGGCTCTCGATAAAACCCGGCGAGCGAGTAGTGATGTTTATGGGACGACTCGGCCGAGAAAAGAACATCGAACTGTTATTGCGAGCATTATGGCACTGCAATACAGAAGCGATTCGCCTGTTGATCTGCGGTGACGGCCCATATCGCGGCGAGCTGGAATCGCTTGCCCGAGAGCTCGACATCGAATCCAAAGTCACCTTTGCCGGATACCTCAAAGGCGATGAGTCGGTTGCGGCCTATCACTTGGCAGACGCCTTCGTATTCTCTTCAACAACGGAGACACAAGGGCTGGTCATAGGTGAGGCGATGGCAGCGGGTCTGCCAGTAATTGCGGTGCGCGATCCGGCAACTTGCGACTTCGTCTCCCATGAAGTAGCCGGACTCATCACGGCCCCAAGGCCCGAATCGATGGCCGCTGCGATCGACAGGATCTTCCTCGACGATTCGATATTGAAGGAGTACTCGAAAAAAGCCGTCGAGAAGATTGCCGACTACTCCATAGCCAGGCAGGCTGAAAAGCTGGAGGCGCACTACCTGACTGCAATCTCGGAGTACGTCCCAAGACCGAGAATCCCCGGGCTGGCGACGCTAAGAAGGATCAGGCAAAAGCGATTGCGCAGGCGATAGCCCCCGTCTTCACGTCCCCCATCGGGGAAACAGCTGATGCTCAACCCCCAGTGTGTCCAGAACCTTACCTACAACAAAGTTCACTGAGTCATCGAGCGTTTGCGGTTGTTGATAAAATGCCGGCATAGCCGGAAGCACGACCGCACCAGCCTCGGCGCATGCAGTCAAATTGCGCAGGTGAACCAAGGAAAGGGGCGTCTCCCGAGGCACCAGCACCAGGCGCCAACGCTCCTTGAGCGCAACATCCGCGGCTCTGGAGGGAAGATCGTTGGCTAGCCCCCCTGCAACCCGTGCAACAAATCCCATACTTGCCGGAGCAACTACCGTGGCGTCAACCCGATGTGATCCGCTAGCGATCGAGTCGAACATGCGGTCAGGCTCAACGACGCGCAGCTTGGCATTCTCTGAGGTAATCTCGAAGAATCGCAGAAGAGCCTTGGTTATATCCTCACTACCAAGATCAAACCCGGTTTCGAAAGAACATACATCGCGCCCGGTCTTCGTATACGAGATCACCACCTCATGCTCGCGCACAAGCAGCTGCTCGATCAAACGGAGCCCATAAACGCTTCCCGAAGCACCCGTTATGATGACCGTGTAACGAGCCATAGCTCTCCTATCCGAAAACTCTGTCGATAAAAGCGCCACTGCCGATGATTATCGCTATACAGCCGTTTACAAGGAAGAAAGCGGCATTTACGCGCGATAGATCTTTGGGCGAAACAATGCTGTTCTCATAGAATAACAGCACCGCCGCCAGTGCCACAGCCACAAACCATGCGATACCAGCTTGAAGCAGATACCCGGCAAAGATCAGCAGCGCGACCGTTAGCGCATGAACTATGCGGGTTTGCAGCAATGCCGCAGAAACTCCATAGTCCGCAGGCATTGAGTGGATCTTGTCCCGAACGTCGCACTCCACATCCTGCGTCGCGTATATGATGTCAAATCCTGCAGTCCAAAGCATAACTGCCACGCCGAGAATCCACGGCGCTGGATCCAGGATAGAGCCGCCTACAGCTACCCAGCCGCCGACCGGGGCTAGCCCCAGACACATCCCCAGCCAGTAGTGGCAAAACGGGGTAAAGCGCTTGGTGTAGGGGTATACGATGAACGCAACGAGCGGTATCGGCCATAGATATCGAGCGACGGGATCGAGCTGCCAAACCCCAACAAGATACAACACCAATATGGCCACAGCAAAAAACAGTGCCTCTTTGACCTTGATCACTCCGGCGGGAATCGCACGGGATGCGGTCCTTGGATTTCTGGCGTCTATCTCCTTGTCCGCGATGCGGTTGATCAGAAATGCAAAAGCACGCGCCGAGATCATCACAACCGTAATCCAAACGATATCCACCAACCGGGGTAGCCCTGAGGCGACTCCGTAAAGGGCACCTACATAGGCATATGGCAGCGCAAAAACCGAGTGCTCGAACTTGACTATCTGTAAAAGCCCGCGGAGCTTATACGCCGATGAGGTCACAAGCCTAGCTCATCCCACATCGCATCTATCCGGGCCTTGACCTCCGCATCCATCTCCAGGGATTCTGGCCACTCTCGATCATATCCTTCTCCCGGCAAGGGCTTGGTCGCGTCGATCCCCATCTTGTATCCAAAGCTCTCGAAGTTACTCGCATGATCCAGCTTGTCGAGCGGACCTTTGCTGATCAGGATGTCGCGACTGGGATCCACGTTGTTAAAGCATCGCCAGGCAACCTCACTGTAGTTGTGGCAGTCAACATCTTCGTCGACAACGATAACGTATTTTGTCAGCATCATCTGGCCCATAGACCACGCAAAGTTCATAACTCGAAAAGCCTGACCGGGAAACTCCTTCTTGATTCGGAATATGGCGCAGTTATGAAACACGCCTTCGAGCGGCAAATCGTAATCGATTACTTCGGGCAACATGGCCCTGATCACCGGCAAAAATATCCTTTCGGTGGCTTTGGCCATATAGCAATCCTCCATTGGAGGCTTGCCGACAATCGTCGTAGGATAGATGGCGTCGCGCCGCATGGTGATCGCCTCTACGTGAAAAACCGGGAAATTATCCGGTAGCGAGTAGTAGCCGGTGTGGTCGCCGAATGGACCCTCCCACCGAACCTCATCCGGGTCGCACCATCCCTCAAGCACAATTTCGGCATGCGCTGGCACCATAAGATCATTGGTAACGCACTTTACGACTTCAACTGGCTCTTTGCGCAAAATTCCCGAAAAAAGGTACTCATCTATCATCGGCGGAACAGGAGCAGTTGCAGAAAATATCGTGATCGGATCAGATCCGAGAGCGGCGGCTACGGGTACCCGTTTTGAGCCAGCTTTGGCCCATGCCCGAAGGTTCTTGGCGCCATCGTGATGCTCGTGAATGTGGAGTCCTGTCGTATTTTTGTCAAAAACCTGCAGTCTATACATACCGAGGTTGGGACGATTCTTTAGGTTGTTCGTGACTACCAGTGGCAGGGTAATAAACGGGCCGCCGTCTTTCGGCCAGGTGGTAAGTACCGGCAGCTTCGTCAAGTCAACATCGTCGCCCCTCAAAACCACCTGCTGAACAGGTGCTTTACCGGACTTGACCTCCCTGGGTCCGGCCGTAGCAATGTCTTTAAGGCCAACAAGCAAGTCAAGCTTTCCCTTCATGCTGCCAGGCATGTCGAGTGGGAGCATCTCCATAAGCTCGGCGGCTTTTGCGTCGAGATCCTTCCAGGTGCCAGTGTGGGCATCAACTCCCATCGCCCAGGCCATGCGCTCGTATGTTCCCATCAGGTTGATGGCGACGGGCATTGAGTAGCGCTCGCCCGTCTTGCGATTGATCGGGTTTTCAAAGAGGAGTCCGGGCCCGAATCCCTTGCTCACTCGGTCCGCGATTTCGCCTATCTCAAGGTAAGGATCCACCTCCTCGGTAATGCGCACGAGTTGACCCTGTCGATCGAGAATATCAATGAATTCACGAAGGTCCTTCATCGCCATCTGTAACACTCCTGTTCTCTCAGGTGACCACTTTGGAAGACTGCGTCAGTCCCAGGTGACTCTCAAGCGAATCAAGTGAGCATATCTTGTTGTTGCTTCCAAGTCTGTAGGTTCCGCCGCGATCGATCAGCACTGGCCGTATTCCAGCCGAGGAAGCTCCCAACATATCGGCATAATAATGGTCTCCGACGTGAACGACCTCTGATGGGGCGACACCCAGGCGATCACAGGCAAGCTTGAAGATTCTTGGGTCAGGCTTGTGAAGCCCCACATCAGCAGAGGAGATCACGAGCTCGAAGTAGTGCGCGAGTCCCAAGTCGTCGAGCAGCGAAGTCAACCGCGAGTCCCAATTTGAAATTACCGCAAGCCTCAAGCCATTGTCGTGCAGTCTCTTCAGCAAAGGCAACACATCTTCGTAAGGACTCCACCGTCCGGCATACCCAAACTCATCGTATACAAGCCTGCCGTAGTGAGCGTGATCGCAGTCGAGCTCAAGCTCTCTGGCGAGCAGGGAATACATACCCACCCAAACTTCACTAGCTCGCTCTTCACAGGTCCAAAATGTATCGTCCTCGCGATACCGTTGCTCATAGTGGTCGTCGACCAAAGGCATAAGGGCATCGATCTTTGACAGGTCTTCTGAGTGGCCCATCCTGCTCAGAACCTGCCTACACACCTCCGAGACCCCAGGATGGGGCCTTAGGAGCGTGTTGCCAATATCAAAAAAGATCGCCTGGGCCAAGGCCGATCAGTCTCGGTATTCCACGATAGAGTTGATCTTTCGCTCCGGCGCCAACGGCTCCTCCGCCGGATAACCCAGCGCGATAAGCCCGACTATGGTTCGGTCTTCCGGTACTCCAAGCATCCTGGCAAGCTCATCTCTGACCCAATATGAAAAGGTCATATAGCAAGAGCCCAGCCCCAACTCCGTTGCGGTCAATAGCATGTTTTGGATAGAAGAACCAATCGCAAGATACCCATTGTCCTTCATGAGTTCGTCATCGGTATTTTGAAGCGTACAAACGATTACTGCAGGAGCGTGGCCCAACTCACTGTACCACCGCAGTACATACTCATTCATCTCATGCCCAAGCATCTGAATATATTCCTCAAGAAAGTGAGTTCCTTGCACCATTATCTCGCCGAGCCGCTGCCGGCTCTCTCCCGTGACGATATAGTAGCGCCATGGCTGCTCATTGAATGAAGATGGCGCGAGAGACGCCGCATATATAATCTTGTCGATCAGCTCGCCGGGAACCGCATCAGAGCGATACGCCCGAATCGAGTGCCTTCTCTCCAGTGCCTCCAGAAGTAGCATGAATTCTCCTCCAAACAGCTAGCTGTAACAGTTTATGGCAACCTTACCCATCGTAACTATTTCTACCCAAAATCTTATCCGTTTTTTCTACCGCGGTGGCCGGAAAGCCACCTCGCCTCTTTTCCATAGTGACAACTGTACCGCCATCACTGCCTGGGGCGAAGCTGACCGAATCCATCAATGCATTCATAAACATTATACCCCTGCCGCTCGGAGCATAGAGGTCATCGCTAGCGCAATGATCGCCACTGAAGCCTGTTCCTGAATCGATCACGTCGATCGCAACCCGGTCCTCAAAGGCCCTTATCGCCACAGTGATCATCTCGCCATCCTCGCCCGATCCATGTCTGACGGCATTAGCCAAGGCTTCACCTAACGAGATTCGGATATCGAACTTCTCGGCGTCGGTAAATTCGAGTGAGGACAGTATTTCATCCGACTGCTGGCGCATATTGGCAAGGTTATCGATCGAGGACTCCACTTCAAATCGATGTTCCCAGAGCAAATCTGACTCTATTTCACCTCGATCTAAAGCCATAAGGGCAGTTTCAGCGTTTTCGCTTGTGTTCAGGGCAGACATGTACGTCACGATCTGGGTCATATCGAGAATTCTTTGAACCTTTTCGTTGGCACCTGCAAGAATAACGCTACCCTGCGCGTCGACCAGCTGCCGATCCAGCCAAACCAGAAGGCTAAAAGCTGTAGAATCAATATAATCTACCTCTGCGAGGTCAAGAATGATGCTGGTGTAGCCGGCTTCAATGATCGAACCCAGGGATTTTTGCAACTCCGGAACTGTAGCTAGGTCGATATCTCCAGAGATTGCGCACGTTACAACCCCGATATCAGGACGCCTGGCTATCCGATGCGCCATGACTCCCTACACGCCCTTTGCGTTTCCATCTGTAGTGCCCATTTGGTCAACTATCCGATCTGCAAGCTGAATCACAAGAACAGCAGCATCGTCGCGAAGGTCGCCGGGAACAAAGTCGTCCAGTGCAGACAAAAGTTCATCGGCAACATCTACCGGTGTCAATCCTTTGGAAAGAGCCCTTCGTATACGACCTTCTCCAAAGAATTTATTCCCACTTCGCGCCTCAGTCACGCCATCCGTATAGAGCAAAATCATATCTCCGGCGAGAAGCTGAGAGTGCATCTCTTCGTAATCAACATCGGCAAACGCACCCAGTAGAGGGCCAGTTGTGCATAAGCGCTCGCTCTTTCGCGAACCTGGTCTCCACAGTAATGCAGGGGGATGCCCCCCATTCGCATAGTGGAGCAGCCCAGTATCCGGCTCAAGCACTCCCACCCACAAGGTAACGATATCGCTGGCGGTGCCCGTCTCGGAGATCAAACGATTGGTCTCCCTTAGCACCTCATGAGGGCGAAGCCCGGCAGCTATGAGTGCCCTGACGGAGTACTTGATCATCGATGTCTTGGTGGCAGCCTCGATTCCCTTGCCGCAAACATCCCCGATTACAAAGGCAATCCTGCCCTGTGGATCCCTGAACAGGTCATAGTAGTCACCGCCGATCTCGGCGTCCTTTCCTGATGGAAGATAGATGCTGGCTGACACTATTTCCGGATAATCCGGCAGGCTTTGGGGCAAAATACCAGATTGAAGCACCGAGGCGACGTGGTGCTCCCTGCTGTAGAGACTTGCAGTATCGATCGCTAAGGCTGCCTGCGAGGCAAATGTATGGAGCAAGTCCATGTCTTCATCGCTGAAAGCATCGGAGTTGACCGAAAAGATTGCAAGAAGACCGATACTTCTGCCCCTGGTAATCAGCGGAACGGAAAGGAGCGAGTTGAGTCCTTCTGCCATATCTTCGAGTCCTGCGCTATTGTCATAATCGGACAAATATCCGACTCTCAGCGGCTCGCCAGCGTTGAATATCTCACCAAAAATCCCTTCGCCGGGAGCGCACTCAAAGTGAAGCAGCTTATTTGATATTTTCCCTCTTGCCATGACGGTAGATATCTTTTGCTTCGCCTCGTCGTACTTCATTAGCGTCATGGCGTCAGCAGTGAATATCTTCTGGACGACATCAAGAACGCGATTGAGAACCACATTGATCTGCAGAGAAGAGCTAACGGCCTGGGAGATTCGAAATATGGTCTCGAGGTTTGAGGCGTGGGATTTTGCGGCAGCAAGGTTGTACGTATTCTCCAGAACCAGGCTCAACTGACTTGACACCGCCTGAGCCCGGGAGTGGATACGCTCATCTAAGGAAGGGGGCGGGGCATCCGCGCCAAATTTCAGCGCAACAATCACTCCAGCCATGTCGGGCCGCATCGCACTCAGCAACCATGCCTGCTCGCTGTCGAGTAACTCCAGCAATCGATCGATATCAACATCCTGGCCACGCTCGATCGTTATCAGGCTGACTCCCTCTGGTGTGCCTTGGTGGGTCGCCCAGACCTTGAGCAACAAATCCCCGACTTCGGACTTGGCGCCCTGCGTAAAGCCCAGTTTTTCAGAACCGATCAGGACTGTCAGGACGCCATCCGCACCAAACAGCCTCCCAATTGCATCGTCGAACGCATTGATTGAATCGCCGAGCGCCTGAGGAAGCGCAAGTATACCTGCTATCTCCCGAAGAGCCTCCGCCTCCTGCCGCATCACACTTTCTGTCTCAAACAACCTCGAGTTGAAAACAGCGATAGATGCCTGCGCCGAGAAGGTTCTGAGTATCTCGACTTCAGCGGCCGTGAACTCTCGCTTGCCCGACTCAAAGATTGCAACCACACCCAAAAGGCTCTCTCCTACCCTCAAGGGAACAACCATACCCGTTGAGAACAACAGGTTCTCTATGGAGGAAGCAGCAAAAGGCGCGTCTTCATTGGAATAATCCGTGCCAGTGATTGAAATTGGCCCTTCAGCCTGAACTGCCGCGGACAGCCACTTCACCCTGGATATGTCTACAACGGTATCATCAGAGATGCTCAGACCCGCACTTCGTACGCCTACGACCTTGCTTTCACTCTTGTCAAGGATCAGAACCGCGACCGATTCACTGCCCAATAACTGCCTGAGCGCAACTAGTATTCCATCCAGAACCTGGTTGAGATTTGAAGATGACGCGAGCAGTTGACACAGGTGGTTGAGTAGATTCAGGCGTAGCGCAATGGCGTCGAAGGCATCGGCCATCCTCCCAAGCTCATCAGCGCGATCGGACTCGATCGGCTGGACATGTGCGCCGGTTATCGCTGCCCGGGCTCGTGATTCGAGATCTTTTATCGGCCTGACCTGGCGACGAACAAACACAAATGACACGATTATCGAAAGAAGTCCGCCAAAAGCCAGGGCCAGAGCGGCTGGCGCCAGAGCGCGGCCAGTTTCCTCAAATATCGCCATTCGGGGCTCAACGACCGAAATCCTCCAAACGATACCCTGATACCCGGTTAGAGTGGAGTAACGTCCGACAAAGTCGGTTTCATCGAACGAGCGCGCATGTACGTAGCCAGCGTCAAGATCGCCCTCGGGCTCGAATCTCCAGGATTGAAACTCGATCTTTGGGCGTCTCGGGCTGACAATATCCGCAGTTCCCTTTGCGTCAGTTATCATGGCGACACGTCTTTCCGCCACTGAAGAAAAGTCTTCGACCAGAAGCTCAAGAAACGCGGTCCGTACCCTGAGCATCAAGATATTGTCTCCATTAGGAGTCTCGATGCGCCGAGAAACCCAAAGCTCCCCTGCCTCCGGTACATAAACAAACTCTGGCTCGTCAGAGTGAGCGGCCTCGAACTTTGGAGTACCAAAAACGTCGCGAGGGGCCTGAAACGTCGGATACGCGGCAACAACCAGGCCATCCGGCAATGCCACTATCATCGAATCCACGAATTCGGCGCCCGCATCGAGCTGCATCGCCAGTGCGACTCGATTGGGCTCCGTTCCTTCCGGGCGCTCAAGAACCGCAGTCGCCCTCGACATGACCCCCAATGTGCCAGTCAGTCTGGCAGTCATCTCCGTTACCAGCGCTTGCTGATAAGCCATCTGACGAGCACTTGCATGCCTAACGGCAAGGTCTACTACACCAGCGATAGACACTACCATCACGATGGTCAGTGAGATCGTGACGACCATAAACATAATCAATGCCAGGTTAAACGCTAACGACTCTCCGCGTTTGGTGCTGCGAGCCACCGTACAAGCCCCCGATCGAAGCTATCGCGAAATAAGTTTATCGTACACGAGTTTTGGTCTTATACCTCCCGCTAACACAGAAAGCGAGATCGTCTTACCCTCACAGCGAGGGAAGGCGCAACACAGATGTAAACCAGGCACTAAGGGCGGACAGCTGATCAAACGCGATGAGAGCCCCTACGGCCATGAGTAGAAGACCTGAAACCTTGTTTATCGGGGCTGCGTATTTCGCGAAGAGCCTCAAGGACCCGCTAACGCGCCCGAACAACAAGGCGACCAGAATGAAGGGCAACCCAAGGCCAAGAGAGTACGCAAACAATAGCGTAGCCCCTTGCGTCAGACTTCCCCCGAAGCCCGCCAGTGCAAGAATGGAGCCGAGAACCGGCCCCACACATGGAGTCCAGCCAAAGGCGAATGCCATCCCGGTGATCATGGCCGATAAAGGGCCAAGCACCCTGGTTTTTCCAAGGTCGAAGCGCGCCTCACCGTAAAGCGATGGAAGCTTGAAAATCCCGGATAAGAATAGTCCAAGCAAGAAAATCATGCCGCCTGCAATCACCTGCAGTACCTCGCGATACGCAAGGAGCATCGAGCCCAACGTGGAGGCTGTAGCCCCAAGGCTGACAAAAACAATGGTAAATCCCGCGACGAAAAGCAGGCTGGGCGCAAGAACTTTGCTCCATCTACTGCTGCTGCTCTGCAGTTGATCGTAAGAGTAGCCGGTGATAAAGGAAAGGTACCCGGGGACCAGCGGGAGCACGCATGGGGAAAGAAAAGAGAGTACGCCGGCGAAGAACGCCCCGGCTACCCCTACCACTGCGCTCACGCAATCAGCTCCGGCTCATAACCGGCTTTTCTGATAGCAGAGACAACGGCATCCCTGTTACTTCGATCGGTGTCGACCTCTATGGAAATTTCGCCCGTTACGTGATCGGAGCTGACACTTTGCACGCCGTCCAACTCTCCGACCATCATGTCAACCAGCAGCGAACAAGACGGACAGTGCATGCCTTGTGTCCTAAAGCGAAGGCTCTCGATGTTCCCCATCGCCTACTCCCTTGGTTGTATCGCTCGTATCTGACTTTGCAAACATCGCGGGTCGAATATCGCTCTCCAGCAGCGCGCCGCAGTAGGGGCACAGCCTCCACCCGACCAAGATGTCATGATCACACGACAAGCACTTTACCTGTCGGCTGCCATTGCCGCCAGAGCGCCCTCTATTTCTGAGTGCTGCCATAAACGCAGTGAACACGAATGCACCACCCTTACCCGCGCGAAACCAACAAGCTATCCATGGACAAAATTGCAAACGCTGTGCCAATGGGGATTCGGGAAGACGTCTACTCGATACCAAGTCGAGTCATCCGCGCCTCCAGCGTCTTCTTTGTCAAGCCAAGCAACTTTGCGGCCTTAGGAAGATTGCCTCCCGACCTGTCGATAGCCTGCCGAATCAGATCAAGCTCAACCTCTTCCAGGTCGCATCCTCTTTCAGGTAGCGCGATCTGCGATCGCGCATAGGTAGCGGAAACTGCGCCTGCGCGTACCTCGGCAGGCAAGTCAGAGAGTGCGATATCTTCTTCGCGTGAGAGTATCAGGATTCGCTCGATGGTATTTTCCAGCTCACGAATGTTTCCAGGCCATTGATAATCGACCATAGCCTGCATCGCCTCTGGTGAAATCCTTCTGTCACCAGCTTTGAACTTTGCGAGAAAATGTGCAATAAGGAGCGGAATATCTCCTGAGCGGTGTCGCAGTGCGGGAAGCGTGACCGGAACTACCGAGAGCCTGTAGAACAGATCCTCCCGGAACACGCCCTCGGCGATAAGCTGCTGCAGATCGCGATTTGTAGCGGCGATTACACGCACATCCACCTCTATGGTGCGGGTTCCACCCAGACGCTCGAATTGACGCTCCTGAAGAACGCGCAGCAGTCTGACCTGAACGCCAGGCGAGATATCGCCTATCTCGTCGAGAAACAAAGTGCCGCCGTTTGCGAGCTCAAATCGCCCTGGCTTGGCGGTCACGGCTCCCGTAAACGCGCCTTTCTCATACCCGAACAGCTCGCTTTCGAGCAATGTTTCCGGCAAGGCTCCAGCGCTTACAGAGATGAAGGGGCCGTGTATGCGCTCGGACATCGCATGAAGCGCTCTGGCAACCAGCTCTTTCCCTGTCCCTGACTCGCCATAAACCATCACCGTGGCATCGGTTGGCGCCACCCTTTTAACCTGGTCAAGAACGTCCATCATCTTTGGATCTGCAGCCACAATTCCATGGACGTTGTATTCGCGATAGAGCTCCTCACGTAAGCGCTCGACCTCGGCGGTCAGCTCGCTCATCTTCAGTGCCTTCTCAATCGCCAACTTCAGTTCTTCCAAGTCAAATGGCTTGGTCAGATACTCGGTTGCCCCCTTTTTTATAGCCTCGGCCGCCTGAGTCACGTTGCCGTGTGCGGTAAGCATGATGATCGGAAATGTATGATTTTTCGCTCTTAGCCTGCTCAAAACCTCCATGCCGTCAGGAACGGGCATCTTGTAATCCAGGATCATGACATCGGGTAAGCGCTCGGCCACCACCGATAGCGCCTCCTTCCCGTCAGTGGCCTCAATGACCTCAAAACCTTCTGCCTGAAGGGCCTGGCTCAGCACCCAGCGCATGTTTTTTTCGTCATCAGCGATAAGCACGCTACGTTTCATCTGTCCTCCACATCCCTAATCCACAGCTATCGGAAGGCGTATACGAAAAGTGGTAACCCCTTTGCCGCTGGAAACCTCTATGTGGCCGTTGTGCTGATCTATGATCCTGTGAACAATGGTAAGTCCCAGACCTGTTCCCTCGGGGCGTGTCGAGAAAAACGGATCGAAAACCCGACCCAAATTTGGCTCCTCGATTCCGGGACCGGAATCCGAAATCATGATGTGGACAAACTCTCCGCCCAGCCTGGTCGTAACCGCAATCGTGCCGCCGGTATCCTCCATGGCCTGCACCGAGTTCGTCACCAAGTTCAGGAAGACTTGTTTCAGTTGATCCGAATCGGCCAGAACCGAAGGTAGGTTACCTTCGAACTCTTCGCTGATTGTAACTCCAGACTGCTTGGCAAACCTCGTCGTGAAGAAGAGGACATCGTGCAAGACCTCCTCGATATCGACTTTTGCAAAAGTCGGCCTGTTGGGTCGGCCGAAGTCGAGAAGAGCCTTGATAACTCGGTCCAGTCGATCAATCTCGTGCTTGATGACTCCAGCCACCTGCTCTATGCGATCGCGGTCGCTGACACCGTCCTCTAGTAGTTGAACAGAGGCCCTGATTACCCCTAGCGGATTGCGCACCTCGTGCGCTACGCCTGCGGTCAGCTGACCCATCGCCGCCAGTCTGTCGGCCCTGATTAGTTGTTCGGTCAGTGCGTTGATCTCGGAAACATCCTCCAGCGTTACCACCGCACCCAGGATCCTGCCACCCACAGCGCGCATCCTCGAAGTCATTGCTTGCACGAATATCCGGTTGCCGTCGAGTGCCACCAGCTCCAGCTCGTGGAGTATGAGTGGCAGCCTGCCGGCGAGAACCTTACTTACGTCCTCGGCCAGCCCGCCATCATCGGCGAACACTGCGCCTATCGGTCGTGGCACGACATCATGCTCCGTGACTCCAAGCATGCGCTCCGCGGCGGGATTTATCGTAGTGACAGATCCATCTGGCCCAACAGTAAGCACTCCGGAAGTGATCGAGCGTAAGATGGACTGCGTGTAGTCTTGCACATTAATTAATTGTATCGCCCGTTCTTCCAGCTTCTTGTATGCATCCTCGAGGCGCTCGCTCATACTGCGAAGCTCTCGGGTCTTCCCCTCTTCAGCATCGCGTAGTGCACCAAAAAGTACGCCGACAACAAAGTACATAATGACCTCGAGAGCGTTATCCCACTTGAGGCCCGCATAGTTCAACGGGGAATAGTAGGCAAATACGGTATAAGGCAACGCTGCAGCAAAAGCAGCAGCCACTCCTCCCCTCTTGCCAAAGACAAACGCCCCATAAAGAACCGGCACATAGTACAGGCGCTGAACAAGCAGATGTAACCAGCCGGCCTCTTCCGCTGTGACGGCATATGCATCCAACAAGGCAACAGCAAACAGAAGTCCAAGTATGATGACCACGGCCCGGTTCATCATTCGCCCGGGATCGCCCTTTTCGGCGAAGAACTTCGCGGAGCTACCTTCCTGTGTCATCTGCGTCTCCGAGCCCACGAGGGCTCAATCCCTAGCTCTTCGCGATACTTGGCCACAGTTCTGCGAGCAACGGTGACTCCTTCAAGATTGAGAATCTCAACGAGCTTCTGATCGGAGTGCGGCTTCGTTGGATCTTCCGAGGCTATGATATCCCTGATGCGATGCTTGATGCTGGTAGAGGCCACGTCCATGCCTGTCCGTGTACGATACCCCCCGGAAAAGAAGTGCTTTATCTCGAAAAGCCCATACGGGGTCATCATGTACTTTCCCGTAACGCCGCGGCTGACGGTCGACAGATGTACGCCGAGCTCTACTGCTACATCCTCAAGCCTAAGCGGCCTTAGCGGCCCTGTCCCGTTCTCAAAATAATCTTGTTGCGCCTCAATCACCTTTTCCGCGATGCGGCTGATTGTGTCCTTGCGCCTGTCCACATTACGTATAAAAGCCTCCGCCGACCGTATCTTGTCCTTTAGATAGCGCTTGGTCTCATCATCGACCCGAGACCCGGAGCGAAGCATATTTCTGTACCGGGAAGAGACTCTCAGAGATGGAATGAATTCGCTATTGGGAAAAACCATCCACTCATCATCGAACCGCCTGACGGTAACGTCCGGAACTAGATAACCCGGTGCTGGGCCTGCCGAGAACTCTCCTGCGGGCTTGGGATTCAATTGCCGAAGCACAGACACGGCTTGACGGACCTCCGATTCTTGAACCCCTGCCGAACGCGCGATCCTGGCGAACTGGTTGGATGCGATATCTTGAAGGTGATCACGGATCAGCAGATCGAGCAACGGGTCTTCTATTCCCAGGTAAGCGAGCTGAATACTGAGGGCTTCGGCGAGCGTCCGAGCTCCGACCCCAGGAGGATCCAGGCTCTGAACGGCCGAGATTCCCTCCTCGGCAGTAGGGATATCGACTCCGGCAATCCTTACCACTTCGGCAAGCTCACCCTTGAAGTAGCCGTCGTCATCGAGTAGGCCGATCACTGCCGCTGCCGCACGATAAACATCGCCGCTGACGTCCAAAAGACCGAGCTGCGACATCAAATACTCCGCAAAAGTCTGCGTCACCGGGGAATACTCCCCGACGCTGTCTGCCTCAGTGTCGGAATCGATCGCAGTGGTCGCGTTGAAGGGATGGAGATCCTCGTACATGTCCAGCCACTCCTCCCACGCCCTTTCTTGATCCGTTTGTGCTGATTCTGAAGGTGGAGATTCAGCGTCGTATGGGTCAGCGTCGACCTCATCGGTCTCGAGAACGGGGTTTTCCAGAACCTCAGCCTCGATGAGATTTTGAAGCTCCATAACCGGCATAGCAAGGATGCTCAAGCCCTGGTAGACCTGAGGAGAAAGCGTCATGCGCTGTTTTAATTCAGGCTTCTGTGCTAACTCCATGACCATCACCCTAGGTGGATTCGCCGAGCTCGAAAAAATTGAGCGCTCAGCAAATTATATACCACACTATGTGGAGATTCTGTGGATCAGGAGCCAGGTGGCTGAATTTCCTGAGCGGCTCCAGGACCCGCTTGTAGCTGAATAACCGCTACGGCTGCCAGTACCAGCAGTGCCCCCAGGATCTGCGGACCGGTAAACGACTCGGCAAACAGCCAGATTGCAACGGTGCCCGCTACAACAGGCTCGATAGTTGAAGTAACTATGGTCTTCGTCGCGCCGATGAGCTGAAGGGCCTTCAGAAACGCCGCAAAAGGCAGAATTGTAGCAAACACCACGAGGTACAAAAGCGCGACCGCTCCGAAAGGAGCCAAAATCAGATCGATGACCTTTGATGCTCCGCCGAGGTAAACCAACCAGAATATGGCCGCAAAGCTAAAGCCATACGCAAGAAGCGTCCATGACCCAAAAGACTTGACACCATGCCGTCCAAGCAAAGAATACATAGCAAAAAACACCGCTGATGCCAGCCCCCACATCAAGCCGGCCCTACCAATGGTAACGCCCTCGCCTGCCAGAACTCCAACTACAAGCGCACATCCTAGTAGCGCTAATGCCACCCCTGCCGGAAGCGCCCATGTGAAGCGCTCGCCCAGTAGGGTCACAGAAACTATAAGCACAATTATCGGAGCCAGATATTGCAACAAAATGGCAGTTGCAACATCTGTGTGGTCGATAGTCTGAAAGTATGTAAGGTGAACTGCGGCAAGGCCAAACACGCCAAAAAAGGCCAAGAACCAAAGATCGGCAAATTTAACTCTTAGAGTATAGGGTCGCCGCAACGCAAGGTATGCAACCAGGATCACCGAGGCCCCAATCGCTCTGGCACCCGCAAGAACAACGGGATCAAACTCATACCCTGTTGGAGGCACAAACCAATTGGCAGTCGCGGGGTCCAGCGGAGCTAAAAGCCACTTGGCAACGAGCCCTCCGGTAGCCCAGCAAATCGCGGCGAAAGCTGCAAGTCCATACCCCTCTAAACGCTCCAAGGTCGAGTTAGGAGTCATAGACATCGCTTTCCAGTGCAGATTTTTCGCTCTGATACCTATCCATTGGCTCCAAATGCGAAATAACATCCACAACCTGCGGAAATCGATGACATATTGCCCGCTCGACAGCCTCGGCGATGGCGTGTCCTTCAGCGACTGTCAGGTTCTCGTCAACCTGTACATGAAGATCAACGTAAACTTCCGAGGACAGACCTCTTGTACGAATGTGATGCGTTCCAAGAACGCCTGCAACACTCCTTGCGGCTGCCTGAATCTCCCCGGGGGGTATTCTGGCTGCATCTGAGAGCGTTTCAGCCGCCTGGCCAACGATCGCAAGGGCCGTGCGGGCGATCACCAGGCCAACCAGGATGCCGATCAAGGGGTCAGCCAAAGGAAACCCAAGAGCAGTTGCGATCAGCCCGAAGATAACTCCCACACTGACCATTACGTCACTCGCCGTGTGGCTTGCATCGGCCATTAGTAGGTCACTTTTCAGCTCGCGTCCTACGCGTCGCTCATAGACCGTAACCGCGACGTTAATCGCAAGCGTCACGAACATCACGGCGAACGAGATCGGGCCAACCGTTGCCGGCTCAGCGCCTGTCATGATCTTAGTTATCGCCGAGCTCCATATGTGCCATGCGGCAAGCGCGAGCACCGCGCCAATGACTACGGAGGCGTAGGTCTCGTACTTTCCATGGCCATAAGGGTGATCCCTGTCCGCGGGGCGCGAGGCCAGATAGATGCCGATCAATCCGATCACGTTGGAGGTTCCATCGAAAAGGGAATGAAATCCATCAGCCTGCATGGCGATACTGCCAGAGAGATATCCCCAGATCAATTTGGCCCCTGCAACCATGAGGTTTAGCAGCAATATCACCAGAAGTACACGCCGAATTCGCGGCATGCGCGCCTGGCCGGACAAAGCGCCTATCTCTCGGCGATACCCCATACCTTCCTCTCCGGTTGTCATCTATACCCCAGGGGGGTATTCTTTAGCAAGCAACCCAAAGATAATACCCCTTTGCTAAAGAAGGAGCGAGAGATGTCTGAACATACATCCCAGGTCAGCAACGACTCCCTGGACAAGAAGCGTATTCTCAACAGGCTAAAGCGCCTTGAAGGACAGATCCGGGGCTTGCAGACGATGATAGAGGGCGACAAAGAGTGCGAAGACGTGCTAACGCAGATAATGGCTGTCAAATCCGCACTGAATCAGGTTGGATTACATATCATCGGGCACTCGATGAAGCGCTGTCTAGTGCAAAATGTCGACGAGGACCCTGAAGCAATGATAGATGAGGCGATAGCGCTGTTCATCAGGTATTCCGCCTGCGTCAAGTAGCCTCGCTGCGCGGCAACTCTTCGCAATCTATCGATCCAACCGCCGCATCTACGATCTGGAACAACTGACGCTCTGCCTCGGCTCGCTGGGTAGCCCCGTTTATCATGGCGATCTCATCTGAATAAGCTTCTGGCCGCAGAGCGGCTACCACCACCACATTTTCCTGCGAAACTGCGATACGGCATGGTATAAACGGCGAGATATCGAATGACATCGATCTTGCTGGAACTATCTCCAGAATAACGAGCGAATTGATAACGTAACCCTTTGCGGCAAGCCTAGCGCATATATCATGCAGATTATCCACGGCAAACCCATGGCATTCGACAGCGCTAATGAGGGCTTCAACGGTATCGTAAAATCCTCTTGCACTTTCGCGGCGATGTAAGTAATCCACCAACGAGCCTTTCGCATAAGAAAAGCCAAAAAATATCCATTCACGCACTACATAAGTATAGAGCATTCCCTGTTGAGTATCCGATAGCGCCCAGAAAGCAGGCATAAGTCAAAGACATCTGGCTAGGCCACTAGTATCATCATCGGTGTTGCGAAAGGTGGTGACGCAGGTGACGCTGATCTGTTGGATGGCACTATTTGCCGGAGCCGTTATATCCGGTACGGCATTTGTGGGACTTTTGGTACTAAAACGTCCAGCGGAACCACTAATGGCGCTGCTGTTTCTGACAGGTGCAGTGTCGTGCTCATGGGGAATATTTGAAATTTCCTCCGTAAGCGACAGGGTCGAGGTGCTGGTGCTATCCTCGCTTCTTGCAGTGGCCTCATTCATTGGTGGATACGGTCTTGGCGCCGCCATGCTGCCGTCGCTGAACCGAAAAAAGCAGCCCATTCTAAAAATACCTGCTGCAGCAGAAGGGTCGCGGGGAAAGGTGGCCGTTGTACTCCTCGCAGATGTCGATACTCTGGAGTATGAGCCCGCCTCGGTTGCCGGCGATCAAACGCTGCTAAGCTCAGTGTCTGGTATATGGCTGGGTATCACTCCCTTTTTCTACGCAGCACAAAAAGCCAAATACCGTGCAGCAGGAGGCACCGGCCTGTCGATGCTACAAGCGAAGGATCTGGTTGATCGTGTCGAATCAACCCTTCCGGCTGAGATTGGCATAACGAAGGCGGCGATTACCGCCGGCACAGACGAGCTCTCACTGGATGCGACTGTCGCCAGTCTTGCAAACGAAGGATGCAATCGAATTATCGTTGCGAACGTTTCCATCGGTGAGTCTTATGCAACCGATCGCGCAAAAGTACTGGTAGACCAGTTGCGCCTTCCCTCGCACGGCATTGAAATCGTCTATACGGCTCCGTTTTGGAGCTCTGAGCGGCTCTCCCTTATGATCGCCGACCGGATACGGGTATCAACAGACGACCTGAGCTCCACGGGGGTCGCGCTTGTCATGAATGGCCAGCCGGAACATCACCGTATCACGCATCCAGCATTCGACGTTCAGGAAACCGCCTTTTGCAGCCGAATCAGGTCAAATCTGATCGAGCACGGTGCCAATGAGCAGCTGGTTCGCTCTTGCTCGCTCGAGTGGAGAAATCCGGATCTGACGGAAACGCTACGGCACCTGGTTGCCTTCCAGTGCAAGCAGATACTCGTGGTACCTGCCTGTATGCCCTTCGAAACCCTATCATCTCGTCTCGAAATTTTCGTTGCGATTCGAAGCGCCAGGGTTGATGAGGTCACAGAGATTCGACTACTCGGCAACTGGGGCACAGAGGCGGCGACTCCCTCAATAATAGCGGAAACAATCTCTGAACTTTTGGTGGATGTACAACAGCGAAGACCGGGCTAATCGCCTTAGTCTGCGCCGCATCTCTCCCAGTTCCAGGCCTGTTGGCGCCGAATCTTCCGAATGCTGCGAGCATATTGAAGGGCGACGCCAAGACCGACTCTTCCGGACTCGGCGCGAGTCTCCAGGGCGTCGATGCTGGCTTTAAGCTCCTCGGCAGTAGTGCCGCGGAAAACAGTGTAGCCGGTTCCTATGCCTTGAAGCACGTGCGCGTCAGATCCGCCGGTAGCAGCTATCCCCTGCCCCCCCGTGAAGACTTTGGCCGCAATACGATTCGCCCAGCCAATGTGCGGAATCGAGTTATAGACTTCAAGCGCCTGAAACGCGAACTCGTTCACGGCCTCAGCAAACGTCGTTTTTCCGAGCGGCCCGAATATCCCACGCTGGGAAAAAGGATGCGGAATTATCGCGATGCCGCCTTGATCGTTGATCTGGGCGATCGTCTCAATCACGCTCAATCCGGCAGGGATATGCTCTTGTAAGTACAATCCGATAATATGCCCTGACGCCGAGGATATCTCCTCGCCTACGATTACTTCAAAGTCGTACATCTCTTCGAGAGACTTCGCAAACAGCGCGCCTTCGATGGTGTTGTGGTCGGTGATGGCAATGATATCAAGGTCGGTCTGGTGTTGAACGTACTCCATAATCTCGGGTATCTTAGCCAGCCCGTCACTATGGTTGGAGTGGATATGAAGATCCGCCTTACCCCACTTTTCTGACACGTCATTCCCTTCGATCGGGCACTTGCCAACTCCGATGTGCTCCGGTCAGGTAACTATCGCAAGGCTCATGCCAACAAAGATATTTTACACCGCCGAGGCAACTTCGGCACGAAAAAATATAGTGAGACTTCTTTGGTGTCGGAGGAGGGAGTTGAACCCTCACGTCCTTGCGGACACTAGGCCCTCAACCTAGCGCGTCTGCCGTTCCGCCACTCCGACCAGAGACTTCGATGCCCTTACAGGCACGCAGCGAACGAAAGTATAACCCACTCGAAAACGGCACGCCATAGCAAATATGGGCGAGTGGGGGCACATCACTTCTTTGGGCCGCGTGAGCCATATTTTCCCCACGGTAGTTACCGAGATCATCGCCGTTATGGCCCCAGGGGCCACCTCATGTTCACGCCCACCACATCCCGGTAGCGAAGGCAGCAGCGCTTGCTCTCTCTAGCGGATGCCTGCCATGTTTCCCCGTTCACCACGTCCAGAACTACCGCACCTATGACACTTCCAGCCCCTGACGTGAAGGGCATCCCCGTTTCCGAGGAGCCCCGAGGCAACGGGGACGTTGTGGTAGCCCCTCCGAGGGGGTACAAGAACGTCCCCCGCCGCCTGCAGTAGTCATAACACGCACGACTCAGCTAGCAAGAGCCTTCCAGAGCTTTACAGGAGTGCATCCCATTGCTAACCTGAGCCTGTGTGGGAATATCCAACAATTATTAGGGAGGAACAAATGTTCAAGCGTGCCATCTTTGCGTTGCTCGTCGCTGGCCTGATGCTTGGCACCGTCGGTTGCGAGGCCGAGGTTTCACCAAGCGGCGCAAACGGCATTGACGAGCCCGCCGCCGAGGTCGAGGCCGAGAAGACGGAATTCGCACTTGGCGAGCCAATCAACGTCGACGATGCCGTTATGGCCGTCGTTTCCGGCAAACAGTTCAACCCGACGAACGAGTTCGAGGAGCCGAGCGACGGCAAGGTCTTCTACATCGTCAATATCAAAATTGAAAACGGCGGAACCGTGCCGCTGGACTTCAACGAATTTAACTACAAGATTGAGGATGCCAACGGCGTACAGACGGGCACGGCGTTCGTCACGGACGTACCCAACCCTATGAACAGCGGCTCCCTTGCCCCCGGCGGCAATTTGGATGCTAACCTCGTCTTTGAGGTTCCAAAAGACATGAAGGGCCTGACGCTCATCATGGAGCCCAACTTCTTCTCCACCCAGCAGGTGAGGATAATCCTGTCCGAATAACAGCGAAGGGAGACGCAGTGAAGAAAGCAGGAGGCATCATCGCCATCATCGCCGGGGTATTTGGCGTGCTCGCGGCTGGAGCAACCTTGCTACTAGGCGGACTTGCGTCCGCATTCGAGGCAGAGGGCTCGGGAACTGTTGTTGGGCTTGGCTGGGGCGGCGTAATATTCTCCTTCGCGGTCATCGTCCTGGGAGCAATCGTCCTAGGAGCGAAGGGTCGTGTTCCGGCCGCCCTGCTCATACTATCCTCCATTCTCGGGTCCATCCTCGGGGGAACACTCGTAGCAATCTTCATGATCTTGGCTCTGCTTGGCGGAGTCCTTGCCGTCGTCGGCACCAAGTCAGTGAAGGCCGATATCACAGCACCCGAAATACCGCAGGCTGTTCCCGCTAGTGAAATCCCCCCTACGTCCTAGCTGGAACGTCCAGAACCGCACAAGGGCCCCGACGCCGCCGGGGCCCTTGCCCAATCCCGTGCAGGCGAGATGTGCTCCCTACCGCCGCACTAAGTAACGCGCACTAGGTCCAGCGGGTCCGAGTCCGCCTCATAGTCCCCCCAATGCCACTGCACCACACCTTCGGTATCAACCAAATCGGCGACCTCCAAGCCATCCAACCGGCGGGACGCGAGGAGCTCAACATCAGCATCAAGGATTCAGACGCGAGTTTCTAGGGAAGTTGGCTGCGGGAGCACAACGATAAACTTTTCCCACCGTGATGGTCTAGCGGCGGCGTGTCTCACGCTTGTGGGCACGGATTTCTTCCGCTTCTTTCATGCCTGGAAGGCACCCGCAGTAGTTCTGGCGGTAGATCCCAAGCTCACGTGATCTACTGACTGCATCGGGAAACGACTGCCTGAAATCAGCGTCCAGGTAGACCAGCCCTGATTGCTCGGCTGCCCGTCTACCGGCCAACCGGATCATATCCTGCTGCTGGTACGGACTTACCGTCAGTGTGGATGCAATGCCGTCAAAGCCACAGGATTGAGCGAATCTCGCTGTGGCCATCATCCGCAGCTGATAGCAATCGGCGCATCTGGCTTCGCGGTCGCGAGCGCCCGGAACCACGGAAGCCAGCCACATCTGAGGGTCGTACGCCTCCTTATGCACAATAATATCCCGTGCATTCGCATATTCGAACAGAGCACTCCGCCGCCGATTGTGCTCCTCGGCGGGAGAGATGTTCGGGTTGAAGAAGAACACCTCGACCTCGTGCGCGTTCGAAAAGGCATCATAGGGTACTAACAAGCACGGTGCGCAGCAAGCATGTAGCAGCAGCTTCATTTCCGCCTCACACTACAAGTGTCGTAACTAACACCGCAACCCCAAACCCGATGAACGCCACTCCTGAAACAACGGATATTACTTTCGCAGACAGCCTTTCGCGTAGCAGTGTCCCGGCCAAAAGCGCGAGGCCGTTTACGAGTAGCATTCCCGCTGTTGAGCCAAGCCAGACCGATAGCGTAACGAGTCCGCCGGTTTGAGCTGTCGGAGTAGCTCGCAATCCGAAAGCGGCCATAGCATCAATAGCCGCAGCTGGATTGGCGGCAATCGAGATAGTCATCAGTTGAGTTTTATCGCCAAGCTCGGCCAGAAAAAATATTAGCGCAATTCCAACGACTGGTCCCCACTTTGTCACCTTCGCGAGTTGCTTATCCGCTCCGTGGTCATCATGATTTCCGCTTGCCAGCAAAGTCCATGCGCCGAACCCCAGGAACAGCACGCCTGATATCAGACCGGCAATATTTCCGGGTATTAGAGAGCCGACAGTGGCGCCAAGGGCTACAGCGAGTGTCTGCAAGGCCAGGATGGCGCCGACAACACCAAGGATCACGGATATTCGACTTGCCTTCGCCGCCAGAACCATCGTCAGCAGTTGAGTTTTATCGCCGAGCTCGGCTAACGCCACAAACGCCACTGTCACGAGAAAGACCTCGAACACCTTATGCCCTTACAACCATGAGGTGCTCGCTCAGGTGCTCATCTGGCGCTTGCGTTGTCCGAGAACAGCCAAAACCAGTCCTACGATAGCGATGCCCAGACCCATGAAGATCAGGTACCTTACGGGTGACTGCGCTGCGCCGGCACCCGCGCCAGCGGCCGCGCGATAAGTAACCGCTATCGAAGTTTCCGCGCCTGGCTCCAAACCAAAAGGCCTCAACGAATAGAGGCTCTCACCAGCGGCGTTCATGACAGGAGGCGCAGGAGGATCTGGCTCAACGAGCTCAGTGCCTGGAGGCAGCCTGATTCCAATAGAAATCGCCCCGGTGTCCACGGTCTGGCGCCAGGCCAAGGTCGTTCTCGCCTCGTTTCCAGCGATGCCCACGCTTCCATACATGGCGTCATACTGTACCGTGGTTGTAGTCTCGGCGGTAAACTCCACCGCCTGGCCGCCGACTCCCTCAACAATGGTGAACTCCCTTTGGATGTCCTGCTCCATCGGGCCTCCGGTTATCTCTCCTGCCCAAAACACATTCGCGCCCTCGGGCAAAGGGAGCCGCACTGTGACGGGCAGGGCGGTGCCGGCGGGCAGCCTCACGCCAACGACAAGTCCGTTGGTTCCCGGTTGAACTTCAGGCATCAGCTGGACTTCAAGAGTGAGATCGGCCAGAGAAATAGGCTGCGCTGCCGCTTTATGCGGGAACAAGGCAACCGCCGCGAGCATGATAATGGCGACTGCCAACACAAAAAAACGACTGAACGCACCCGAATGACGCCTGTGACCCTCATATTGACTCGTTAGCATAGTGGCTCTCTCTTCTAATCAAGGACCTGTCGGAGGGATAGTTGCGCTTGCGGCTTCTACGGTATTTACAAGTAACATCGCCCTTGTCATCGGACCGACTCCTCCCGGAACCGGAGTTATGGCCGATGCGATTTGCGCTACCGAATCATAGTCGACATCTCCGACCATCCCTGACTCGACGCGGTTGATACCGACATCTATCACCACCGCACCAGGCTTGACGAACTCGGCGGTAATCATATTGGCACGGCCGACGGCAGCGACGAGGATATCTGCTGACCTGCAAACCGAAGGAAGATCGACTGTGCGCGAATGACACACTGTGACAGTGGAATTTCGCTCCAGTAGCATCATCGCCATTGGTTTGCCAACGATTGTGGAGCGCCCAACGACAACGGCGTGCTTGCCCTCCAGCGCTATGCCGTGGTAATCGAGCATATGCATCACGCCGCTTGGCGTACAAGGGCGATAAGTGCGCCCTCCTCGGAGAAGCTGACCCAGGTTGAATGGATGGAAGCCGTCAACGTCTTTGGCCGGATCGATTCGCGCTATCGCCGCCTCGGAGTCAAGGTGGGGTGGCAAAGGCATCTGCAACAAGATGCCGTGAATATCGGGGTTCTGATTACACTCATCGATAATCGCTTCAAGCTCGTGCTGGGAAATCCCGGCTGGGCGTCGCAGGTCGTAGCTTCTGATGCCTACCTGATCGCAATCCCGCTCCTTCATGGTTACGTACGAGTGCGAAGCCGGATCATCTCCCACCAGAATAACCGCAAGCCCCGGTGTCAAAGATATGGAAGCCAAGGTACTTACATCCGCGGCCACGCGCTCTCGAAGCTCTGCGGCTATTTGATTACCATCGATAACAATCGGCATTCAGTAAGTTCCTCTCTCGAGCGGAAAACGAACAGGCTGCTGGCCCCGTTAACCCTTGATGATGGCGAGTAATGACTTGAATTCGTTGGTGTCGGCCTTGCCGACGGCCTCATAAAGAACGGATTCCGAGTGTGTCACGATTACATTAGTCGCGCGAAGCCGGTCCAGCGCAATCTTGTGCGCCTGGCTGTCTCTTGAAGAACAAGCGTCTGCGACTACCTGAACCTGATAGCCGCGGCCAGCCATCGCGAGCGCGGTTTGCGTGACGCATATGTGGGTCTCGAGACCTGCCATCACCACCTGGCGACGTCCAGTGCTCTCCAGTGCCTCAACGAAAGTCGCCTCCGACATACAGCAAAAGTCTGTCTTGTCGACTCCTGTCACGCGTGCGCCATCATCGGCAAGATCGATCAACAGCTCCTCAAGGCGAGGCTCTGTCGGTCCAAGCCCTCGCGGGTACTGCCTTGTTACCAGCACTGGCGCACCGACCAAAACAGCGCCTCTGAGCAAGCGCGAGGCTGCGTCAAGAGCCGATTCGCTTTCTGGCACAGCGGCGACAAGGCGTTCCTGGAAGTCGATAAGAACCAGCACCATATCCGAGCGATCGATCAGTGTCTCTTGCGGAGCAGACATTTTCATTCCTATCCGATGCGTGATGGTTATGAGATTCTACGATAATCCACGGGTTTGGGTATAACGGATTTGTAGAACGATCATTCAGCCGCACCTCTTGGAGAAAGGAATTACACATGAACGACGCACCTATCCTGTCACCAATGAATCAAATCGCCGACATTGACTCCGCCAGTGACTTTGAAAAGAAGCACACACCATTTGTTTCAGTACAGGCCGAGGGTGATCTGGTAAAGATATCGGTAAGTGTGGGCCACTATGTTCCACACCCAAACCAGCCAGACCACTTCATCCAGTGGATCGAGGTTCAGGCCGACGGCAACACTATAGCCAGGTTCGACCTCTCTCCGGTTGCCACCGAGCCGCAGGTATCTGTTTCCGCGCGACTGAGTGCCGGCACTTCAATTCGCGCAATCGAGTACTGTAATCTCCATGGGCTGTGGGCCGCAGATTTAACCATTTAATATAACCGCCTGTCAGATACCCCTAAAAACCGAATCACCGTTGGGCCGATATCATTGTTGAAGGAGTCCAGAAACGGTGAGCAAAATGCGCTGCGATCTAAAAACGATGATGCGGTCGACGCCCGAGTGCGATCGGGAAAGTTGCGTCTACTGGAATGAAACATATGCCGACCCGGCTTTCCCGCTTTCGAGCTGCACGCTGATCCGATTCGGGCTGATCGGCAAGCACCCCGACAAGCTGGCGCGCTGGCTATATCACTATATGCTCCTGCACACCCGCAACAAGGCGATGGCAATGGTGGCAAAAACCGAAAGCCGTGTGTGACACCGCCTGCCCGGACTAAAACAGCTCGGGCTGTCCGCTCTTCTCGGGCGGGCTAACTCCGAGATGCTCATACGCTCGAGAGGTAGCCTGCCTACCTCTCTGCGTTCGCATGAGAAAGCCGAGCTGAATCAGGAACGGCTCGTAAACATCTTCCACCGTGTCCGCCTCCTCGCCAATGGCAGCAGAAAGCGTATTTAGCCCCACCGGACGGCCGTCAAAACGATGAATCAAGGTCTCAAGGATCGTAACGTCCATGCGATCAAGCCCGAGGTGATCCACCTCAAAAAACGCCAACGCCTCGGCTGCCACGTCCTCATTCGCAACTCCATCACGTCTTACCTGCGCGTAATCCCGAACCCTCTTGAGCAGTCGATTGGCCAGCCGAGGAGTTCCACGCGAACGTCTCGCGATCTCGGCAGTACCTCCGCTATCTATCGAGATGCCGAGTATCTCCGCTGACCGCCGGATTATCGACTCGAGCTCCTCGGCGGAGTAGTAGTTCAGGCGAAACGCCGCGCCAAAACGGTCGCGCAGGGGGGTTGTCAACAGACCAGCGCGGGTTGTCGCGCCAATAAGGGTGAATCGCGGTACGTCGAGCCTCAGACTCCTTGCAGCAGGGCCCTTCCCGATCACGATATCGATCACGAAGTCTTCCATCGCCAGGTAGAGGACCTCTTCGACCGGCCGACTCAGGCGATGTATCTCATCGATGAAGAGAACGTCTCTTTCCTCAAGGTTCGTAAGTATCGCAGCCAGATCGCCTGCCCTCTGGATGGCAGGGCCACTGGTCGCTCGAAGTCTGACGCCAAGCTCATTGGCGATTACCGAGGCAAGCGTAGTCTTCCCGAGTCCCGGAGGTCCAGAGAGCAGAAGGTGATCGAGCGGGTCGTCACGGACCATCGCTGCTTCTATCAACACGCCGAGGTTATCTTTGACCCGAGCTTGACCCATGCACTCCCCGAGGGTTTTAGGTCTCAGGTCGACTTCGGCCTCGACATCATCGCTTGTCAGAACTGCCGAGACCAACCTCTCCGGGTTGTCCGAAGACGGTTGATCCGCATCACTGGCTTCCCAGACGGTGCCCATCTAAACTCCCCCACCCAATCTTCGTAGGGCGTCTTGCACCCAAGCCTTAGAGTCGCCGGTATCCCCCGAAAACGGCCTCATGGCCGCTGTGGACTCGGAGGGCGTAAAGCCCATCGCGCAAAGCGCCTCGCGAACCTCGGCGGCCGCACTGCCCGCGCTTGCCGATAGCGCGGAGGAGGTGGCATGAAAGCCCAGGGCTTCAAGCGAATCCTTCAGGTCGATGATGATTCGCTGAGCGGTCTTCTTGCCGACACCAGGTGTTGTGGCAATAAGCCCTACATCACCGTCCATAATGGCTCCGACCAACATGTCGAAGCTAAACGACGACAGCACCGACAGGGCAACCTTGGGCCCAACGCCACTTACCCCTATGAGCTTCTCAAACAACATCTTTTCCTGAGCGCTAACAAAACCAAAAAGACTGATCTCTTCGGCCCGCAAGTGAAGGTATGTGTGAAGACGCGCCTCGTGGTCGAGCGGCGACATAGCCTCAATAGACGTAGTCGGCATCATCAATCGATACCCGACCCCGCCAACGTCCAACACCACATGCACCGAGGACTTCTCAATAATCCGCCCTACAAGAAAGGCTATCAAATCGCCACCTGCCCATACGCCAGCGACCTGCAGGCACTCGAATGGCAGATTGCAACAGCAAGCGCGTCGGCGGCGTGGTCCGGATGAGGCACGGCGTCAAGCCCCAAAATCTCCTTGACCATATATGCCACCTGGCACTTATCGGCGGCTCCTTCGCCAACTACCGCGTGCTTGATCTGAGCAGGACTGTATTCGCCGAGGAGCCCTCCCGCATTGGCAAGCGCAAGAATCGCAACACCCCTGGCCTGCCCTGTCGCAAACGCTGACTTGGCGTTGGCGCCGAAATACACGTTTTCAACCGCTGCTTCACTCGGAGAGTAACGGCTCACCACGGCTAAAAGCTCCTCATGTATTGCGGTGAGTCGCTCTGCAAGCGGAGTTTGGCTGTCGGTGGTTACGCATCCGTATGCCAGGCAACGTAGCCGAGAACCCCGGACCTCTACTACACCCCAGCCGGTGTTGGCCAATCCAGGATCTATGCCCACGATCACCGATCGCATGTTATGACCCTTCGAAAATCGAACATACGTTCAGGGTATCACTGAAGATCGCCGGGCGCTACCGCCGATTCACTCAAGCGCTGCGGCGATCTCGTCTGTCAGCTCCATGGCATGAAATACGTTTTGTACATCGTCCAGCTCTTCCAAGGCGTCTACCAGTCGCAATACTTTGATTACATCAGCGATATCGAGAGCGACCTCAGTTACCGGCTCCATGACCAGCTCGGCGCCGATAACGGCAACGCCCTGCTCCTCCAGCGACCGCTTAACGGGGGCAAGATCGACAGCCTCGGTCATGACCAGCCACTGATCCTCTCCCGGCATCAAATCTTGTCCACCAGCTTCGGCCACCAGCAAGAGCATGTCGTCCTCGGTAAAACCCGTCTGGTCGACAGCTATTTGACCCTTCCGATCGAACTGAAACGCAACCGACCCGCTCGAGCCAAGGTTTCCCCCGGAGCGCGAAAAGATCCTGCGAATATCTGCGGCCGTGCGATTTCTATTGTCTGTAAGCGCCTCGACGTAGATCGGCACGCCCGCCGGGCCATACCCCTCGTAGATGACCTCCTCGAAGTCAACGCCTTCCGAAGAGCTAAATGCCTTCGCGATGGCGGATTCGATCTTGTCTTTGGGAAGCGAGTAGCTCTTGGCCTTGGCTATTGCGGCAGCAAGAGATGCGTTGTTCTCCGGACTAGGATCACCGCCGCTTTTTGCCGCCACATAAATATTTCGAGCCAGCTTACTAAAGAGCGCGGCTCGTTTTTTGTCCTGGGCGGCCTTCCTGTGCTTGGTAGTCGCCCACTTTGAGTGACCGGCCACTCCCCGTCAGCTCCCGACCACTTGCTCAAGGAAATACCTGTGCACCCTGGTATCACCAGTGAGCTCCGGATGAAAGACTGTCGCAAGCATTCTGCCTTGCCTTGCAGCTACTATATGCCCGGAGTGCTCGGCGAGAATCTCCACGCCCTTTCCGACGCTTTCAATCCAGGGAGCCCGAATAAAAACTCCGCGATATCTTCCGATACCGGCGCGGATGTGCAGATCGGCCTCGAACGAGTCCACTTGACGACCGAAGGCGTTACGCCTTACCGAGACATCCATAAGGCCCAAAGTGCGCTGGCCTTCTGTGGCATCAAGAACATCCCTGGCAACCAATATGGTACCGGCGCACGTACCCCAAATAGCGATTTCGCCAAGATGGTGCTGCACTGTCGCCTCGAAAAACCCATATGAATCCATCAACTTGGAAATCGCCGTGGACTCGCCACCGGGGATGACAAGACCCGCAAGACCGACAAGCTGATCGGGAAGCCGGATGGGAGTGGCCTCGGCGCCCAGTGCCTCCAGCATCGTTATATGCTCTCTGAACGCTCCTTGCAGGGCAAGTACTCCTACGCGAGGTCTACCAGCCACGCTCTTGCATTCTCTCGGCTTCAGGAATATCGGAGATATTGATGCCGACCATGGCCTCTCCCAGGTCTCTTGAAACCCTGGCGATGAGATCGGCGTCTTCAAAGTGTGTAGTGGCCTCGACTATGGCCTTTGCCCGCTTGGAGGGATCTCCGCTCTTGAAAATCCCGCTGCCGACAAAGACTCCGTCACAGCCCAGTTGCATCATCAGGGCGGCGTCAGCCGGGGTCGCGATACCACCCGCCGAGAAGTTGACCACGGGGAGTTTTTTGTGCTCGGCGACCCAACGTACCAGATCAACCGATGCGCCGAGCTGTTTGGCGGCATCGTAGAGCTGCTCCTTGCGCAGGCCCATCAGGTATGCGATCCCGTCGGTCATCGTTCTCATATGCCGAACCGCCTCGATTATGTTGCCGGTTCCGGGCTCCCCTTTTGTCCGGATCATGGCCGCACCCTCGGAGATACGGCGCAATGCCTCTCCAAGATCCTTCGCGCCGCAAACAAACGGCACAGTGAAAGCTTGCTTGTCCACATGGTATCTGTCATCAGCGGGAGTCAGCACCTCGGACTCATCGATGAAGTCCACTCCCAGCGACTGAAGCACCTGAGCCTCAACGAAGTGGCCGATGCGGCACTTGGCCATAACCGGAATGGAAACGGTAGCAACTATCTCTTCGACAATTGTCGGATCGGCCATACGCGCAACACCACCGGCCGCACGAATATCGGCGGGAACCCTTTCGAGCGCCATTACCGCAACCGCTCCAGCGTCTTCGGCGATTCTGGCTTGCTCGGCATTGACGACATCCATGATGACGCCGCCCTTGAGCATCTCGGCAAGACCCGTCTTGACACGAAGCGTACCGGTCAATTCATTGTTGTCCATCTTGACCCTCTCGATTCCGGCGCTAAATAAACCTGCCCACTCGGTGACTGTGCAGGCATAGCATTGTAACGGCGGGGGAATCTATCAACAAGCGCCACCGATCAACTCTTGCCTAGAGTTATCGAATCACGATATTGACATCGGTTCCTATCACCTGAAACCACGTGTTGCCTGGGGCCAGCCTTATCGCCGAGCCATCGGCAGCGACAAAAGATGGGGGCTGATCAGCACTGGCTTGCCACGTCCCATCGATCCTGATGCCATCTCTGAAAACACTTACCCTGTTGCTTCCAACAAGCTGAATGTCATAAGTCCCGGCCGTTGCGGGGACAACCTGCGCCCACATTACGACAACATTTCGAGCACTCAACTGCTCTCCCGTCAAGGCGTCGAGATGAACAGCCCCGTTGTTGGATCTCAGATAAACCGCACGGCTTGCATCGTAAGTCCAGTCGACCCGGTTCGCCCGAGAGAAAGGAATGCTGATCGCCGCAGCAGGGGCGCCGGTTGTAGGAGAGCTCCCATCGAAGGCGAGCCTTTTTAGCTCCTGTTGCGCAGGATAGCCCCTGTTGACTCCCTCCTCGCGAATCTTAATCAAGTCCACATACAAGTTGTGCGGCGCCCTTCGCGCTCTGGATCGGGAGTATCCCCTGCTCACGCCGGCGTCCTGCGAGAGGTTCTGCAAGCCCGCTGACCTTACCGCGGCATTGACCCTGCCACTTGCACCCGAAAACACAAAGAGCGGCTGGTATTGCGGAACCATCTTGATGTCGGAAAGCCGCGCACTTCTTACCGGACCGACCGTCGATGGAACCTCAGAGTGAAACAAGCAGTTGAAGCGCGTGATCCCGCCTTCGGTAATGGACTCATAAACAACATCAGCCGATTGCAGCCCTGACTGTGGCCTGGCGACGGGAGCGTTGTCGATCTTCACCGAGACTACCCGCCGATTTACTACGACCTCCGAGTCCGGCGCGCCCAACCCGGTCAACGGCCATATCGGCGGTGGCGGGGGCTTGTCTATTGTGCGTTCCGCCTCTGCCACTGGCCAAGGCGATGTCACTTCCGCTTGTTGCTGCCCAAAACAGCCCGTCATCGCAAGCGCAATGACGGTCAAGGAGACGAGCATCATCTTCTTATAAATTGTATTTCGCATACTTCCTCCAAGTGCCTGACCTAAGCATACGACCGCACAAAACTTCAGGTCAAATCTCACAGATACAACACAATCGCTTGTCGAATCACTCCGGTCACGCTAGTCTTTTAGCCGACGAACCTGCGTAAAGGTAGAAACTGTTTATGCCTTGTTATCTATTACACATCTTAGAGCAGCCCGATCCCGACCCTTACAGCGATCCCAATCTCAAGGATCTTGTAGGGGCTTTTCCGAAGTGCTATTGCACCCAGTGTACGCCTCCGCAGGCACTTAGCGCGAGTGAAACGGTCCACTGCCTGAACCGGGAATCACCGTGCTGGAAACCTGCCGATACTATCTGCGAGTAGGCAGCACTCATCTAAGCCGGTTTTTCTCGGCGTAAAGAGCGCCACAGAACATATATCCCCGCGACGACCAAAGGGATGCTCAGCACTTGCCCCATGGTCAAAGGACCAAGCACGAATCCCAGGTGCGCGTCCGGCTCGCGAAATACTTCGGCAAAAGCCCGGAATGCGCCGTACATCAACATGAAGGCCCCAAGATAAAAGCCCGGAGGCCTGCGGCGGCGGGAGAGCAAGTATAGCACCGTGAACATCACCACACCCTGTAGCAGTGCCTCGTAAAGCTGAGATGGATGTCTCGGAAGTGGGCCGGCGGCCGGAAAAACCATCGCCCATGGAACATCGCTGACGCGTCCCCAAAGCTCCCCGTTTATGAAGTTGGCGACCCGGCCGAAGAACAGCCCTATCGGCGCGCCAATCGCGGCCATATCCGCCAGAGTCGTAAAGGGCACGCCGAGACGCCGTGAAAGCAGTACCCCGGCGAGAAGAATGCCGACGAAGCCGCCGTGCCACGACATTCCGCCCTCCCACGCGGCCAGGATGCGTAAGGGATCAGCAAGATACTCGCCTCCTCCGTAGATCAGCACCCATCCAATCCGGCTGCCCAAAAGCACGCCGACGACACAGTACAGAACAATCGTCAGAACATCGTCGCCTGAGAGCCCCACCTTCCATCGCCGATTCAGCCGAGACAGGATGAGGCCTGCGGCTAAGAATCCGGCGACATAAGAGATGCCGTACCAGCGCACCTCGAAGGGCCCAATGCCAAAGAGTATCGGGTTGATATCGGGAAAGATGAGTTCGGCCAATTACATCGCCTCAAGTCTGCGAATTCGCTCTTCCACAGGAGGGTGAGTGTTGAACAGGGCGTTCAAGCCACCCCCCTTCCTGTAGTTTTTCAGCGGGTTGTATATGTAGAGTGACTCCGTTGCCTTGTTTGCCACTGCCAGGCGATTCGGGTCGGCCGATATCTTACGCAACGCAGAGGCGAGTCCATCGGGATATCGCGTCAGTAGTGCGCCTTTGGCATCGGCTAGGTACTCTCTTTGCCTAGAGATGGCCATCTGGATAATCGCAGCAAAAATCGGTGACAGCACCAACAGCAACAGCGCAATGATCGCCAATATCGCCTGCGGTCCGCCCCCTCCCTGACCTCCCCTTCCTCGGCCAGACCAAAGCCAGGTCCTGACCATCCAGTCAGACATCAGGACTATCGTACCCGCCATCACGGCGGCAAGTGTCTGGACAAGAGTGTCGTAATTCTTGATGTGCGCCAGCTCATGGGCGACGACGCCCTCAAGCTCGAGGCGATCTAGCTTTTCAATCAAGCCCGTGGTGACTGCAATTGCCGCATTTTGAGGGTTGCGACCGGTCGCAAACGCATTCGGTGAAGGGTCATCGATAACGTATGCTCTTGGCTGCGGCATGCCGGCGGCGATCGAAAGTCCCTCAACCAGATTGACGAGGTACGGCTCCTTCGTCTTGTCCACCGGCCGCGCGCGGCTTATCGCAAGAACTATTCGATCCGAATACCAGTAGGAGCCCCATGTAGAGACAAAAGCGAAGCCCAAAGCCAAAATCAGCCCCTCCGGGCCTAGGTTCAATGAATAGCTAAATGCCCAGGCGGCACCAAAGACAAGCGCGATAAATAGCACCACCAGGGCAAAGCTCTTGAACTTGTTTGATGAAATCTGGTCATGCATTCTTGGGCTCTCCTGGCCAAATAATTCCAGAAATACACATCGCTTTGCTCGGAAGGAAGCCCTCGCCTAACATCTAGAAGCTAACCTGTGGAGCTTCTTTCACAGACTCCTCTACCTCAAACGACTCGCGAGGCGTAAAGGAAAATATACCGGCCAGCAAGTTTGCCGGAAACATTTGGATACCGTTGTTGTAACTCAGAACCGAGTCGTTGTAGAACTGCCGCGCGTAGGCAATCTTGGATTCAGTTCCGGCCAGCTCTTCCTGGAGCATCATAAAATTCTCGTTCGCTTTTAGCTCAGGATAAGCCTCGGCGACCGCAAACAATGACTTCAGTGTGGAGCTCAACATATTCTCGGCTTCACCCTGCTCCTTGATGGCCGAGGCACCCATCGCGATCTGGCGCGCCTTTACCACCTGCTCAAAGGTACTTTGCTCATGAGCCGCATATCCTTTGACCGTCTGAACCAGGTTCGGGATCAAATCATAGCGGCGCTTGAGCTGAACACCTATCTGCGCCCAGGCATTGTCAACGCGGTTGCGAAGCACAAGCATTCGGTTGTATAAAAATATAACGCCTACGGCTAAAAACAGCAGTAGCCCGACAAGCCCCAGGAGTATTCCCGTTATCGAAGCTGCCACAGCTAAATCACCTCTTCCCTAATAACCGGCGCATTTACGCCAGAAAAAACAGACACTAAGCTAAAGCATTGCCCTGCCCCGAAGACAGTAGCAGAAACTGAGCTATATGATACCCATTTATGTTGATACCCGAGCACGAAGAGTGCCATACCTTACCATTCTTCTGGTCACGCTCAACGTTGGGGCGTTCGTCTATCAGCTTACGCTCAATACCGAGCAGCTACTTGCGCTTGTCGCAACGTACGCCTTCACGCCTGATCTCCTTTTCGATATGCGCTGGGATCCGCAGAGCCTGATCTCGCTTTTCTCCGCGATGTTTCTCCACGGAGGGTGGCTTCACTTAGGTGGCAACATGCTCTATCTGTGGGTATTTGGAGGCACCATCGAAAATCAACTTGGCAAACTACGTTTTCTGCTCCTGTATCTGATTTGCGGAGCTGCCGGGGCGCTAGTGCATGGATTTATCTATCCGGATTCAGGCGTGCCCGTTCTGGGCGCCAGCGGGGCCATCTCGGGACTGCTCGGCGCGTTTCTTGTTCTTCACCCCAAGGCAAAGGTCATAACGGCCATACCCATCTTCTTCATCATCGAGCTGGCAACCCTTCCGGCGATCTTCGTGATCGGGATGTGGTTTTTGCTCCAACTGGCGCAGGGGCTTGGCTCTTTGGGCGTGCCTGCCGATGTAGCGTGGTGGGCGCATCTGGGCGGATTCGCCTTGGGGGCAGTAGCGGTATTACCTCGGCGGGTTGGCGGGAGGATTAGCTAAAACTCCCTGAGCATATCGCCGACACAGTCGATCTCTGAAAGCTGCCGACGGAAGTACTCACAGTAAGCATCGATGCGCTTGTCGTCCTCCTGGTCGATCTCGGAGGTGCTTGATATGCGAACGCCATTGCTGGCACGCTGCCGAGCATCGGCTTCGGCTGCAAGCGCAACCAGGCTGGCAAGCGGAGCGACGAAAGAGTCGTTGTCTCTGGCCATTGTCTCAATGGCTGTCATGAGAAAGTTGGGTATGCGAACTGCCACAGAGATTCTAGTGCCGCACTCGGGGCAGGAAAAGATAACCTCGGCCTGCTCAGGCTCCCTGAGAACAACGGTGTCTATGTCCTCGAGCGACACCTCTACGTGGCCATCGACCGGGCAACTTATAACAAACTCCATCGCTCTCGCCTCCTAGCGCGATAAGCGCCTACTTATATTGTACCTCTTTGCCGAGTGATTCTCACCCTATAGCAAGAACCCTGCAAAGATTGCCGCAACTCATGTTATCCCTTTTCCGGCTGGCGGCGTGATATCATTCGCGAATGCTTGATCGATCCCGGACAAACACTTCCCGCTGGCAGTGGCGCCTCGACCACTTCCTTCGCGGCGCCAAACTGGGGATGCCGATCTTTCTGGGATACGTACCGGTTGGAGCAGCTTTCGGAATCGTAGCCACAAGTATCGGATTCTCGACACTTCAGGCTGTGATCTGTTCGGCTACAGCACTCGCCGGAGCAGGACAGTTTATCGCCTTAGCGCAGATGCGAGCGGGAGAAAGCCTTTTGGCGGTGCTCGCGGCGACTACCGTAGTAAACCTGCGATACGTTCTCTTTGCAGCGACGCTCTCACCGCATCTTCGTCGGCTCACCTTGCCAAAGCAGGCGGCCTTGGCCTTTACTCTGACCGACGAGACGTTCGCCGTCAACATCAATGACCGCCAAGGCGGACTATCCACCGCGTCGTCCATGGCCGGCGTCGGGGTCATCGCATGGTGCGGCTGGGTAGTTGGAACCGCCCTAGGAGCCAGCATGGGTGGTCTTATCGGCGATCCCTCACGCTGGGGTGTGGAATTTGCGATGCCCGCCATGTTTTCGGCACTCTTTGTTGCTTTAGCCCAAAACTATCGGCACCTGATAATCGGGTGTGTGGCAGGCGCGCTAGCTATTGGAATGCCGGCGCTTTCATTTGTGGGCATCGAGGTGCCAAGCGCACTCTACATCATAGTGTCCTCAATGGCGGCAGCAACAATAGGGGCTCTACTCTACCCAGACGAGAGGTGGCAGTGATGGAGGACTCCTACATCTGGGCTGTCATAATCGGCATGGCCGTGTTGAACTACCTTGTTCGCTTCCCGCCAATCGCCTTGATCTCCCGCATGACCCTGCCTAAGCCCATTTTACGCTGGCTTTCTTTCGTGCCTGCCGCTGTGATGGGCTCTCTTGTGGCGCTGGAAGTCTTCAGGCCGCAAGGACGCTTTGTTGACCCCCTGACAAGCCCGTATCTTTGGGCCGCTCTGATAACCGGTATAACCTATCGATTCACAAGCAGTTTCCTTGGAGCAACTATTGCGGGTATAGTCGCTTTCGTAGTACTTAGGTCTTTACTCAGCTAAGCTGCCGTACTGGAATGAAAGGATGGGAACATGGCTACTGTGCGCCCGTTTCGCGCATGGAGATACTCGCACCACAGCAAGGACATTTCGTCCTTGACGGCGCCGCCCTATGATGTCATTTCGCCATCTCAAAGAGAGTCCTTGCTGGCGCAATCCCCGGTAAACGCCGTTGCCCTTGAGCTTCCCGAAGGAGAGCTGGATCCGGCAACTCCGGGAAATCGCTACGAGACCGGAGCTAATAGGTGGAAACAGTGGATGGGCGACGGAACGCTAGAGCAAGACGGCACTCCGGCTATCTACGTGCTTGAGCAATCATGGTCGGTCGGTGAAAAACAGATCAGGCGCAAGGCGTTTATCGCCGAGGTAAAGCTGCACGATTTCGAAGAAGGAGTCGTGTTGCCTCACGAGCGCACATTACCCAAAGCGTTAGGTGACCGATACGCGCTCCTGGAGGCCACATCTGCGAATTTCTCGGCAGTTTTTGGCTTGTACCCCGACCCTTTGCGCCTCACCGGAGCTATATTCGACTCCGCCATGACAGCTGAGCCCATTATGACCGCGACTGACGCAGACGGGGTCTTGAGCAGGGTCTGGTCCTTGACCGATCCCGAGACAGTTCAAGCGCTCGCCTCCATCCTTGCCGATAAGAACATCTTCATCGCTGACGGACACCACCGGTATACGGTCGCACTCGCGCACCGAAACGCCATGCGCAAAGCCGCGGCTGCCAGCGACGTGACCTCTCAGGATCCGGCCTACGACTATGTGCTGATGGCGCTAGTCGACATGGACGACTCTGAGCTCGTAGTGCTACCCACCCATCGCATCGCCGACGCCCTCGATAGCTTCTCGGCCGAGCTCTTCTACTCCGGGCTGTCCGAGTACTTCGAGGTGAGCGATACGGATGATTTCGGCAGCGAACCCTGGTGGCGACTTTCCGAAATCGATCGCCCGGCGTTTCTCGTAAAGACGGCGTCTGACGATGCGTCTAAACTGGCTGTTCTGCGCGAATCGGTCGATCTCTCCAGTGTGATTACCGGTGGATCACAAGCCTGGAAGGAGCTGGATGTGACCGTGCTGCAAGAGCTCGTCTTGCGAAAGCTGTTCAACATCCACCCAGACGAGCCAGAGTCGCTAAACCGGCTGAATTTCTCAAAAGATGAAAGAGAAACGCTCGAAATGGCAGAGAGTCATGATGCCGTGTTCATCATGCGGGCCACGAAAATGAGCCAAATGAAGGCAGTCTCCCTAGCGGGAGATGTAATGCCTCAAAAATCCACATACTTCTATCCCAAGCTTCCATCTGGCCTGGTGTTCAGATCAGCCGAGTAGGCTCTTTCCCCCGCCGCAAACCGACTCCCTCAGGGTTAAGCCAGGTTCGGCGGGGACACACCTTCCCCAGCCTGCACTCATCGCACTTTGGCAATGCCGGCCTGCATGTTTGACGGCCAATCAGCCAAGCCGGCAGATCGAGAATGCCTGGAGCAGGCGCATAGCCCTCGATTGCGGCAGCCTCGATAGAATCGACAGAATCCACCTCAACGAGGCCGGAGCGCAAAAAGACCCTGCGCGTCTGCACATCGTAAGCCACCCTGCCGGCCTCGCGACCAGCAAGGGCGACATGAAAGTGACGCAGCAAAATCTGAACCGCCATCACCGCCTTCTTTCTGCCGATACCCTCAAATGCGGAAAGCCGCTCGGTGACATCGGCGACGTGAGTCCCGGGTGCCCATATCAGGGCGGCATCACCATCCCACTCGGCGAGAAGGCGCTTGGCGGCACTCGATATCCACCTGGGCAACGTGTTTTTGAACCTGTGTAGCATAGGTGGGCGCTGCACAGCCTCTTGGACGGCCTCAAGATCGCTAGCCAGCTTAGAAAGGTCAAGGTGCCCGAGTCGGCGCTTCAGCTCCCATGGCCCAGCCCAGGCACGTTCGGCAGGTATGCCCTGGGTAAAAAGCACTCCGAGAAGAAACGCATTCGGATCGCTCTCTAAAAACGCATCCGCCTCCGGCCTGCCACTAAAGCCTTCACCGACCTGCGCCGCACTTTGAGATTCAAGCTCGAGACCAAACCGAATGAGTTCATCGAAGACCGCCGCGCGCGTCTCCTCTCTAGCAGCAGCGATCACCGAATGACACGCGGCCCATGCTTCAAGAAGAAGGCGCAAAAGGTGCAGTTATCCATTATTGCCGCACTCCTGTCGGCATCTGGATCGAAAACCAAGGCCGGATCTGTCGTTAACTCATGCTGACTGCGCTCGCATGTCGCAAAAGCACATTTGGTAGGACAGTTATCGTTTAGTTCGTTTGCGTGAGGACAGCTCGCTTGCATCTCCTCATCACAACCCCTTTGTTCCCAGCACTTTGCCATAATCGCGTAACCTCCATTGTGGTTCACCGGATAGCGGAAATGATACTATGTTTCGGTTGTCTACGGGCTTTGCGGTCCGGCATCTGATCTCACTAGCAGACAGAAACCGCATCCCATGATGCGACCTGATGTCTGCCCGGAGGTGTTGGATGACCACTAAGCTCTCGCTTTCTGCCGAGTTTGAAACCATTGTAGCCGGTGCTGGCCCAGCAGGTATTGTGGCAGCCCTGGAGGCGTCCAAAGCCGGGCGAGTACTACTGATCGACTCATCTTCGCTGCCGAGAAACAAAAGCTGCGGCGGGATGATAAATGAATACTCGCAAAAATTCCTAAACGAAATCTCACCTGTTCCTAAAGAACTTGAGCTTGAGCCGGCGTACGTGAATTTTCGCTACTGGGACTGGGATCGCAAAATCAAAAAGCCCACGAAGCTGAGGTTCCAAAATGTTGACAGGGCCCAATGGGATCACTGGATGACCACGTTGCTGCCGGACAACGTCGAACTTATGGGATCGACCTCTCTAATCGACTTCACCCAAGATGCGTCGGGCGTTACCGCTGAAATAAAAAGTGGTGACGGACACATCAGCCAGATACGCTGTCGAACCCTTGTCGGTGCTGATGGTGCTCGCTCGGCAGTCAGGCGCAAACTTGGCGTCGAAAACGTTGCAACCTACGTCACCCTGCAGGACTTCCTGGTACTGAGCGACCCGATCGAGCCCTACTTTGATTGCATATACATGCGCGAGATGGCTGATGGATTCGCGTACAGCTATCTAGTCCCCAAAGGTGAAGTGGCCATAGTGGGGTCAGTCTACTATCCCAAAACTAAACAACCCTACCTCCTGCAAGACAGAGCCATTGAAATGCTGCGGTCGAAACTTCCACAGCTTGGCGAAAGCACGCTTAGAGAGGCGAGCGTGGCGCTGCACATCCGTCAATCGAGAGACATTGTGCCAGGCACAGGCAACGTCCTTTTGGCAGGTGAGGCCGGTGGTTTTATGTCACCCACTTCCGGTGAGGGTATCTCATACGCTCTGAACTCCGGAAGATTGGCCGGCAGGGCAATAGCTACGTCCAAGCCTGCGGACAGGTTGCTAGAGTACTCCAAAACGATCGAGCCCATAGTCAAAAACATACGGCGGAAGCTAGGATGGCTCCCATTCATGGAATCCCGAGCCGGAAAATATATCGCGGGCTTCGTGCCAACCCCAATAGTCAGCAAAGTTACCGAGGGCCTATAGGCCTGACCCTGGGCTCGCCCTGAAAGCGGGTGCCGGATCATGGGACCGCTTATGATGCGGCGCCGCCCTGCCTCCGGCCTTGGCTAAAAGCTCAAGTGCATCTTGCTCGGCACAGTATCGCTTTGTCCCTGGTATTTGCTGCCCAAGCCAGGAGTTCCATATGGTCGGTCTACCGGAGTAGTCATCTTGGAAAACGATATCTGCCCTATCGGCATTCCTGGCATGAGCACTATCGGCAGGTTCGCAACATTGGATAGCTCCAGGGTAAGCCTGCCTTCCCAGCCTGGATCTACGTAGCCTGCTGTCGAGTGGATAAGCAGCCCTATACGCCCCAGCGAACTCTTGCCCTCAAGTCGGCCGACGATATCATCGGGCAACGCAATGCGCTCGATCGTCGTTCCAAGCACGAACTCACCAGGGTGTAGCACGAAAGGCTCCTCGGCGGTAGCCACAACAGGCTCCATGAGGCCGACTTGCTCCCTGCTGGGATCGATGTATGGATAGCGTGAATTCCGAAAGACCTGAAAGCTCTCGCCCAGGTGAATATCCACGCTCGAGGGCTGTATGTCCGAAGGATTGAGCGGCTCAATCCTGATTCGACCCGCGAGCAACTGTTCCTTGATCGTATGATCAGACAAAACCATTTTCACCAGCCCCTAAGCACACTTGCTGTAACCGCAAGCCCTACAGACATCACAACCACCTTCATGCTCTAACGAACCGCCGCATTCGGGACAAGCCCCCGAGTGGTAGTCGAGTTTCTCGGTAGACTTTGAGACTCCACGCCCAGCCTCACCGGTTCGCATATAAGTTACTGCATGCTCCATCACGATGCCGATTGCATCTGCGCAAGAGAGCACCTTACCCCCCTCGGTCCAGCTGGGGCTGGGACACCTTATGCCTCGAAGATGCCTAAGTATCGCTTCCGGATCAACGCCTGCGCGCAAGGAGACCGAGATCATTCTGGAAAGCGCCTCGGACTGACTCGAGGCACACCCGCCCGATTTGCCCATTTGCGAGAAGACCTCGCACATACCCTCTTCATCCCAGTTCACGGTGACATACAGGTTGCCGCACCCCGTCAATATCTTTTCGGTGCGACCGTGAGTCACAATCGGACGAGGCCTGGGCTCTATTTCCCCTGCTCGGACAACCACCTCCTGAGAGCTGGAAGCCTGCGATGTCTTTCCGGTAGACAGCACCTGATCAGACTTGGAGCCATCGCGATATATGGTTACACCCTTTACGTCGGACTCATACGCAAGATCGTACACGCGCCGGACATCGTCAACTGTCGCGTCGTGAGAGAAGTTGACAGTCTTGGACACCGCATTATCGGTATGCGCCTGAAAAGCAGATTGCATCCGTATATGCCACTCGGGAGCTATGTCATGTGCTGTGACGAAAACCTCCTGCACGTCGACGGGCACGTCGTCGATTCCATGAACTGAGCCGTGATTGGCAATAAGAGACATCAGCTCCTGAGAATAGAATCCGCGCTTGACACTGACCTCCTCGAAAATCGGGTTTACCTCGATCAAGCGATCGTTGTCCATGACCGTTCTAACGTACGAGACCGCAAATAGGGGCTCGACTCCACTCGAGCAATTGGCGATTATCGAGAGTGTCCCTGTAGGCGCGATCGTTGTAACCGTTGCATTTCGAATCGTCGGCACCCCTTCACGGTCATAGATCGAGCCGGAAAAATTCGGGAACGCGCCTCGCTCCTCGGCGAGCTTTCGCGAAGCCGACTTCGCCTCGGCATCGATATAGCCCATGACCTTCTTGCCGAGAGCCACCGCTGCATCCGAATCGTAGGGAATCCCCATCCTGATGAGCATGTCAGCCCAGCCCATCACGCCGAGGCCAACCTTCCGGTTGGCACGCGCAAGCTCACCGATCTTCTCGAGCGGGTACTCGTTTACCTCGATGACATTGTCTAGAAACCTGATCGCCCGGTGGATTACGTCACCAAGCCGATCCCAATCGACATCCACCCCACCCTCACGAAAAACAACGAAGCGCGATAGGTTGATGCTGCCGAGATTGCACGCCTCGTACGGCAGCAGCGGCTGCTCACCACATGGATTTGTGGACTCTATCTCACCAACAGCCGGGGTCGGGTTGTCCCTATTCATTCTGTCGATGAATATGATGCCAGGATCACCGGTCTCCCATGCCATTCTAACTATTAGATCATACACCTCCCCCGCATCAAGCTGCCCCCCTATCTCCTTAGTCCTCGGATTGACGAGGTCGTAAGCCTCACCGGCCTTCACTGCTTCCATAAAGCGCTCGGTAAGGGCCACAGATATGTTGAAGTTGGTAAAATCCCCATCGCTTTTGCACTTGATGAAGTGAAGAATATCAGGGTGGTCAATTCTCAAAACGCCCATATTCGCGCCACGCCGGGTTCCACCCTGCTTCACGGCCTCAGTGGCCTGATTGAAGACCCGCATAAACGAAACAGGCCCACTACTGACTCCCTGAGTAGAGCGCACCTGATCGCCACCGGGGCGCAGTCTGGAAAAAGAAAACCCCGTTCCTCCGCCCGACTTGTGAATCAGAGCCGTATCTCTTACCGCGCTAAATATCGACTCCATCGAGTCCTCGATAGGAAGCACAAAACACGCCGAAAGCTGCTGAAGCTCACGACCAGCATTCATCAACGTGGGAGAGTTTGGCAAGAAGTCCAAAGAAGTCATCAGCTCATAGAAGTCGTTCGTAATCTCGGCGACTCTGGCGTCATCGCCACCGAACAGGGACTCTGCGCTGGCGATGTTTGCAGCGACCCGGTAAAACATGTCACTAGGCCGCTCCGAGCAATTACCATCATCATCCTTCATGAGGTATCGCTTCTGAAGAACTTTCAGGGAGTTAGGGGTCAATAAATCGTCGATAGCGCGAGATAAAGTATCTCTACGAGTGGCTTCGGATGGCATAATCGCCCCTCTCATTTCTTTTCAGATGTCCCTAAATTGAACTAGCAACACACAATATGTTGTGTGTTGCTAGTCTACGCCATCCTACATATTGAATTCAATAGAAAATTAGACAGCTTCTACGCGAGATACCTCAGGAATATCCTCTTTCAACACACGCTCAACACCGTTGGTCAGCGTAAGCTGGGACATGGGGCAACCGTGACAGGCACCTGTCAAGCGGACTTTGATAACTCCGCCCTCGGCAACTTCAACGAGCTCAACATCCCCTCCATCTGCCTGTAGGGCAGGCCTGATCTTGTCCAGGGCACTTTCTACACGAGCGGAATCGATCATCTGTTTCCTCCTTGACTATCGCACGATTGCGTACTTCAACTATCTAGCAGACAGACCCTTGGTTGGTGCATCTACAACAAAATACTACAACAAGAGCCGGTGGATGTGTTCAGCGGCGTCCTACTCTCCCACGGACTACACCGCAGTACCATCGGCGCTGGAGGACTTGACTGCCGAGTTCGGAATGGGATCGGGTATACCCCCTCCGCCATAACCACTGAACACATCCACCGGCTCTCGGTGAACGCACAATATTTATTTTTCAAAGCCGTTCCCATAGGTGCATCGCACCCTGAGAGCCGCATAGCGCTTAATAATCACTCGAATAAGATCAAGACCTCGGCCTATTAGTACCGCTCGGCTGAACACATTGCTGTGCTTACACCTGCGGCCTATCAACCTCGTAGTCTACGAGGGGCCTTACCTGGTTAGCCCAGTGAGAGACCTAATCTTGAGATTGGCTTCCCGCTTAGATGCTTTCAGCGGTTATCCAAACCGAACGTAGCTAACCAGC